>FUZR01000002.1:600000-803343 GCA_900167895.1 Bacteroidales bacterium WCE2004
CAGTTCGCGGGAACAGCCCGCCGCCAGCAAGAGCAATGCGGAAAGGATGAAATAAGGTTTGCAGTTCATATTTACAAATATATTGAAATAATCTTGTATCTTTACTTACTCCAAAAACCAATCTGCATGAAATTCCGTTGCTTCCTTGCCGCGCTGCTTGCGGCGCTCCCCCTCTGCCTTGCGGCCGCGCCGCGCCACTACGAGCTGCGCTCCCCCGACGGGCGCCTGTGCGTCGGCATCGACGCCGCCCCCACCCTCCAATACACCCTGAGCTACGACGGGCAGGCCGTCCTCGCCCCCTCCGCGCTGGCACTGGAGCTGGGCGACGGCAGCCGCTACGACGCCTCCGTGCGCTTCGAGAAGGCCATCCTCAGCTCCGTGGACGAGACCATTTCCGCGACCGTCTACAAGCGCGCACAGGTGCGCGACCATTATAACCAGCTGACACTCCGCTACAAGACCTTCGACGTGGTGGTGCGCGCCTACGACGCGGGCATGGCCTGGCGCTTCGTGTCCCGCTCCCGCAAAGATTTCATCGTCAAGGACGAATGCGCCGAGTTCCGCTTCGCCGAAGACGTCGAGGCGACGGTCCCCTACGTCGTCCAGGACGCGCCGACCGAGCCTTTCCTCAACTCCTTCGAGGCCTACTACGACATCCATCCGCTCAGCGGCTGGAAAGAGGGCCAGAAGGCCTTCCTGCCCGTCTCCTTCAAGACGCAGGCCGGCCTGCGCGTCAACGTGACCGAGTCTGACCTGGTCAATTATCCCGGCATGTACCTCCGGCCTGCCGGCGGCACCGCCGTCCGCGGCCTCTTCGCCCCCTACCCCAGGCTCATCGAGCAGGACGGCTACAACAAGCTGCAGGGCATCGTGCGCACCACCGAGGACTACATCGCGAAGCAGCCCGCCGGCGCGGCCCTGCCCTGGCGCATCGTGGCCGTGGCCGCGGATGACCGCCAGCTGCTGGACAGCGACCTGGTATGGCAGCTGGGCCGCCCCGCGCAGGGCGACTGGAGCTGGGTCAAGCCCGGCAAGGTGGCCTGGGACTGGTGGAACGACTGGAACCTCTACGGCGTGGACTTCAAGACCGGTGTCAACACGCAGACCTATAAATACTACATCGACTTCGCCGCCGCACAGGGCGTCGAATACGTGATCCTGGACGAAGGCTGGGCCGTCAAGTACAAGGCCGACCTCTTCCAGGTGGTCCCGGAGATCGACCTGCAGGAGATCGTGGACTACGCCAACGCCAAAGGCGTCGGCATCATCCTCTGGGCCGGCTACTGGGCCATGGACCGCGACCTCGAGGCCGTGTGCCGGCACTACGCCGGGATGGGCGTCAAAGGTTTCAAGGTGGACTTCATGAACCGCGACGACCAGGTGATGGTGGACTTCTTCCGCCGCGCCGCCGAGACCGGCGCCCGCTACCACCTGCTGATGGACTTCCACGGCGCCTTCAAGCCCAGCGGCATGCAGCGCCCCTATCCCAACGTAGTCAACCACGAAGGCGTGGCCGGCCTGGAGCAGATGAAATGGGCGCAGCCGCATGTGGACCAGGTCACCTACGACGTCCAGATCCCCTTCATCCGCATGTTCGCCGGCCCGATGGACTACACGCAGGGCGCGATGCGCAACGCCACCCGCGGCAACTTCCGGGCGGTCAATTCCGAACCGATGAGCCAGGGCACCCGCTGCCGCCAGCTGGCGGAATACGTCATCTTCGAGGCGCCGCTCACGATGCTCTGCGACTCCCCGTCCAACTATCTCGCGGAGCCGGAATGCCTGCAGTGGATGGCGGCCGTGCCGACCGTCTGGGACGAGACCGTGGCGCTGGCCGGCCAGGTCGGCGACTACGCCGCCATCGCCCGCCGCAAGGGCGCTGACTGGTACGTGGGCGCGCTGACCGACTGGTCGGCCCGCGAACTGGAGCTGGACCTGTCGGCCTTCCTGCCGGCAGGCAGCTACAGCGTGGAGATTTTCCGCGACGGGCCCAATGCCGCCCGCGCCGCCCGCGACTATGTCCGCGAGCTGCAGACCGTCCGCGTGGACGCGGCGCAGCACACGCTGAAGGCCGCGATGGCCCCCGGCGGCGGCTGGACCGCGAAATTCACCCGCGTGGGCGAATAATTATTTCCGAAAGAAGAATTATTTCGAGAGCCGGCTGAGCACCCAGTCGGCTTTTATCTTGTCGATGATGGCCGTGACCACGCGGTAGGCCGGGCTCTCCGCGGTGTAGACGGCCGGCACGGCGAACGCCACGCGCCCCTGGCGCTTGAGCTTCGCCGCCGTGGCCCGCTTCCGCTCGTTCTGCGGGTCGTAGACCGCGATCGAATGGCCGCCGAACATGCCCACGATCTTCATGCAGGGCACGTCCGTGTCTCCGTCGCCGAAATAGATCATGTGCGTGAAGGGGATGCGTTTCTTGTCCTCGGCCATCGATTCGTTGACCTGCTTGTTGTCGCGGGCGCTGAAGATGCCCTTGCTGATCTTGAAGAGGAACTGGGTCTTGGCGGTGTAGTCCACCGCGATGCCCGGCCACTCGGCCTCGCCGTTGGCGTCGTAGATGAAGGTTCCGGCGAAGATGTGCTTGAACTCGTGGGCGATCGGGCTGCCCTCGATGATCTCCTTGAGGCCCGAGGAATTGATGTAGTGCTCGATCCGCACGCCGTGCTCCTCGCCGTAGCGGTTGATCAGACGGAACCACTCGCGCACGCCGTCGAACAGCTGGATGTTCTGCCCGAAGCGCTCGAAATCCTCGCGCCGCAGCTTGATGCCGTTGCGCTTCGCTTCGTCGAACATCAGTTTCATATACGAGAGGACGTTGGAGGCATCCTGGCCGATGGCGATGCTGTCGCTCATCCGCCAGAACTCGTCGGCCGTCTTGCCGACGGCCTGGATGAAGCCGAACTCCTGCATGTTGCCCGGAGAGAGCGTTCCGTCATAATCGTAAACGAGCGCGACAATCGGTTTTTTCTGGACCATAGTTCACCACATATTATAGCATTTCGCCCCAAATATCGTAAATATTCGCCACATACGCACACGCGGGATTGGGAAAAAACCGGGATTCGGTTAAATTTGTATTCTCAGATTACTGAAACAAACAAACCCAACCCATGGAAAAATATCCGCACTACCTGGAGCGCCTGCAGAATGCGACGCGAAAATATTGGGACAAAGCGGCCCTCAACAGCATCGGCGGCGAGTCCTTCACTTACGGCCAGATGGCCACCCAGATCGAGAAATTCCACCTCGTTTTCGAGAAACTGGGCATCCAGAAGGGTGAAAAGATCGCCCTCTGGGCCCGCAACGGCGCCCGCTGGGGCATGAGTTACCTCGCCGTCAATACCTACGAAACCGTCATCGTCCCGCTCCTCGCGGACTTCACCGCCGAGAACGCCACCTTCCTCGTCAACCACTCCGAGAGCATCGCCCTCTTCACCAACGAAGACAAGTTCGCCCAGATGGACATCGCCCAGATGAGCGCGCTCAAGTTCGTCGTGGACATCGACAGCTGGAAGCTCCTGTGGGCCGCCTCCCCGGAGGTCGAGGCCACCTACGCCGAGATGGACAGCCTGTTCGCCGCCAAGTGGCCCGACGGCTACGGCCCCGACGACGTCGTCTACCCGACCGACAACTGGGACAACCTCTCCACGATCAACTACACGTCCGGCTCCACCGGCGACCCGAAGGGCGTCATGCTCACCTACCGCAACTTCTGCGCGAACGTCGACTTCAGCCAGCGCCACGTCCCCGCCGGCGACAAGATGGTCTCCATGCTCCCGATGGCCCACATGTACGGCCTCGTGATCGAGTTCATCTATCCGCTCTGCAACGGCACCGCGATCTACTGGCTCGGCAAGGCCCCGACCCCGGCCACGCTCATGAAGGCGTTCGCCGACGTCAAGCCCTACCTGCTCATCACCGTGCCTCTCGTGATGGAGAAGATCTACAAGTCCAAGATCAAACCCACGCTCGAGAAGCCGGCCGTCAAGTTCCTCCTCAAGGTCCCCGGCCTCAACCAGATCATCTACAAGAAGGTCAAGGACGGCCTCGTGCAGGCCTTCGGCGGCAACGTCCAGGAGTTCATCATGGGCGGCGCGGCCCTCAACCCGGAGGTCGAGCGCATCTTCAAGAAGATCAAGTTCCCCTACCTCGTCGGCTACGGCATGACCGAAGCCTGCCCGCTGCTCGCCTATGAGCACTGGACCAAGTACGTCCCGGGCTCCTGCGGCAAGGCCGTCGACTGCGCCACCGTGCGCATCGACTCCGAGGATCCCCAGCACATCGCCGGCGAGATCCAGGCCAAGGGCGAGAACATCACCATCGGCTACTTCAAGAACCCTGAGGCTTCCGCCAACGCCTTCACGGCCGACGGATACCTGCGCACCGGCGACCTCGGCATCATGGACAAGGCCGGCAACATCTTCATCAAGGGCCGCTCCAAGAGCATGATCCTGACCGCCAACGGCCAGAACGTCTATCCGGAGGAGCTCGAGGCCATCGTCAACAACCAGCCCTTCGTCAACGAGTCCGTGGTCGTGGACCGCGCCGGCAAGATCGTCGCCCTGGTCTATCTCGACAAGGACGGCATCAAGAACGCCAACCTCGACGAGGAGACCGTCTCCGACCTGCCTGAGAAGATCCGCACCGGCGCCAACCGCCACCTGCCCGTCTACAGCCAGATCGCCAAGGTCGAAACCGTCCTCGTGCCTTTCGAGAAGACCCCGAAGATGAGCATCAAGCGCTTCCTCTACAAATAATTGACAATTTGTCACTGGAACAGCATTTGAAACAGAAAAGGCCGGCCCCGCGATGGGCCGACCTTTTTTGATTTCAAACACACTTGCATATGGCAACCAAGACACTTAAAGGCAAAATCGGCGTGACCACCGAGAACATCTTCCCGGTGATCAAGCAGTTCCTCTATTCCGACCACGAAATCTTCCTGCGCGAGCTCGTCGCCAACGCGGTGGACGCCTCCCAGAAGATGAAGGCGCTCGCTTCCAGCGGCGATTTCAAGGGCGAGCTCGGCGAGCTCAAGGTCCGCATCGAGCTGGACGAGAAAGAGAAGACCCTGAAAATCATCGACCGCGGTATCGGCATGACCGAGGAGGAAGTCGACCGCTACATCAACCAGATCGCCTTCTCCTCCGCCGGCGAGTTCCTCGAGAAATACAAGGACCAGCTCGACTCGATCATCGGCCACTTCGGCCTCGGCTTCTATTCCGCCTTCATGGTCAGCAAGAAGGTCACCATCGACACCCTCAGCTGGCAGGAAGGCGCCAAAGCCGTCCACTGGTCCTGCGACGGCTCTCCGGAGTATGAGATGAGCGCGGGCACGAAGGAAGACCGCGGCACCGAGATCACCCTCTTCCTCGACGACGACGCCGAAGAGTTCGCCGCCAAGGGCCGCATCGGCCAGCTCCTGGGCAAATACTGCAAGTTCATGCCCATCCCCGTGGTCTTCGGCAAGAAGACCGAATGGAAGGACGGCAAGAGCGTCGAGACCGACGAAGACAACGTCATCAACAGCATCGAGCCCATCTGGACCAAGGCCCCGTCCGAGCTCAAGGACGAGGACTACCTGAAATTCTACCGCGAGCTCTATCCGATGGAGGAGGAGCCGATGTTCTGGATCCACCTCAACGTGGACTATCCGTTCACGCTGACCGGCGTGCTCTACTTCCCCAAGATCAAGGAGCGCATGGCCATCGACAAGAACAAGATCCAGCTCTACTGCAACCAGATGTTCGTCACCGAGCACGTCGACAACATCGTGCCGGACTTCCTGACCCTGCTGCACGGCGTGATCGACTCCCCGGACATCCCGCTCAACGTCAGCCGCAGCTACCTGCAGAGCGACGCCAACGTCAAGAAGATCAGCACCTACATCACCAAGAAGGTGGCCGACCGCCTGGAGGAGATCTTCAAGGAGCAGCGCGACCAGCTGGAGCAGAAATGGGACAACATCAAGCTCTTCATCGAATACGGCATGCTCTCCGACGAGAAGTTCTGCGAGCGCGCCCTCAAATTCGCGCTCCTCAAGAACACCGACGGCAAATACTTCAGCCTGGAGGACTACCGCACGGCCATCGCGCCGGCGCAGACCGACAAGGACCAGAACGTCGTCTATCTCTACGCCACCAAGCCGGCCGAACAGTACAGCTGGATCGAAGCCGCCAAGAACCAGGGCTACGACGTGCTCCTGATGGACTGCGAGCTGGACAGCCACTTCGTGGGCCTGCTCGAGGCCAAGACCGAACACACCCGCTTCGCCCGCGTGGACAGCGACTCCGTCGGCAACCTCATCCCGAAGGAAGAGGCCGTCAAGCCGGAGATGAGCGAGGACGACAAGAAGACGCTCGACGAGCTCTTCAAGGCCGTCCTGCCGGAAGGCAACGACTACCTCGTGGACGCGCAGAACCTCGGCGAGAACGCCGCGCCGGTGCTCATCACCCAGAGCGAGTTCATGCGCCGCTACCGCGAAATGAGCGCCCTGGGCGGCGGCATGAACTTCTACGGCACGATGCCGGAGGCCTACAACATCCTCGTCAACATGCAGAACCCGCTGATCGCGAAGATCTGGGGCGACAAGAAAGAAGCCGCCGACACTGCGGCGGCTGACTTTGCCAAGAACAGCGAGCTCCTGCAGCAGATCGTCGACCTGGCCCTCCTCGGCAACGGAATGCTCAAGGGCAAGGCCCTGTCCGACTTCATCGCGCGCAGCGAGAAGCTGCTGAAATAAGCTGGAACTACTGCCCCAGGCAGGCGATATGCGCCTCCGGGGCTTCCATGATGTTCCAGGAGAGAACGAGTCCCTCGAATCCGTGACCCATCACGGCCTCGAGGGATTCTTTTACGTACTCGGGGGTCGTGTGCGCCACGCCCTCGCGGTAGTTGATCTCGAGTCCGGGATACTTCGCGCAGGGGCACGCCGCCATCGCGTCGAGCTGCGAATCGAGGAACGCGACGTCCATCGCGAATTCCGGATAACCGGTCGCGCCGGGCGCGGATTTGCGCAGCAGCTCATACTCGAAGCCCATGCCGGCCGGGGCCGTGGTCTTGCGGTAGAGCATCGGCTTGATGAAATCGGCGTGCTGCGCCAGGATGGCGTAGTCCTGGCCCACGAAGGGCGCCATGAACGGCGCGAACAGGTCCATGCCGATCTCCAGGCCGCGGCTGCGGAGGCTGTCCGCCACCGCCGCGACGCCGCCGCTGACGATGTGGCCCTTGGCCCGGAAGAAGTCGGCCGCGAGCGGATTCACGAAGGTGAAGCCGGTCTCGGGCGCGTAGCCGCTGACCGACAGGAAGGCGTCGCCTTCGGCTTCCCAGGCGGCCTTGACGGCCTCCAGGTCCACGCCTTCGGCGGCATAGCGCTCCGCGCAAGCGGGGCAGCCGCAGTTGAGCACGCCGCCGACGCCGCCCACGAAGGACTGCGTGCGGATGCGGTCGAGGAACACGCCGTCGAAGCCGCAGTCGGCGAAGAGGCTGTCATAGACCGCCACCACGGCGGCCGCGTTGGCCGGATCCGCAGGGCAGTTGAAACGGAACGCCTCGCCCGCGGTCAGGTTGTAGTTGCCGGGAATCCGGCCCCAGAGATCGACCGCAGGCGTGCTCTCGCACACCTCTTCGGTCTCGGCGAACACCGGCAGCCAGCACAGCATCTTGATGCCTTTGCCGTGGAGGTACTCCCCCACTTCGCGGTAGATGTCTTTGTCGAGGCTCCAGCCGATGATAACTTTGCCGACCGGGATCATTTGGCTGACCGAGTCGATGCGGCTGATGATCTGCCCGGCCGTATAGGCGGGCGCATGCCAGGTCCCGAGGGACACCTGGACGATATAATCGGCCTGAGCCTGCCGCGTCTGGCAGGAAGCCAGCGCCAACAGGCCCAGGACAAAAGATGCAATCTTTCTCAAAGCTGTCTTATTTCTTCTGGTTCTCCACTTCTTCTTCTGCGCGCGGTCCGAAATTGACGGACACGTCGCCCGGAGCGCCCTTGCCGAACTCATAGTCGTTGCCCGGGAGCACGGCGTTCAGGAAGATGCCCACGAGGGCGGCGACGGCCAGGCCGCTCAGCGAGGTGAAGCCCAGGCTGATGGAGTCGTTGGCCCCGTACTTGATGCCGATGGCGAGCACGAGGATGAGCGCCGCGATGATGAGGTTGCGCGAGGAGGTGAAGTCCACCTGGTTCTCGACCACGTTGCGCACGCCGACGGCGGAAATCATACCGTAGAGCACCAGGGACACGCCGCCGATGGTCGCGGCCGGCATCACGCCGATGAGCGCGGCGAACTTCGGGCAGAAGGCGAGGATGATGGCGAAGACGGCGGCGATGCGGATCACGCGCGGGTCGAAGACCTTGGTGATGTTGAGCACGCCGGTGTTCTCACCGTAGGTCGTGTTGGCCGGAGCGCCGAACAGGGAGGCGACCGCGGTGGCGAGGCCGTCGCCCATCAGGGTGCGGTGCAGGCCCGGATCCCCGAGGTAGTTGATCCCGGTCGTGGAGGAGATGGCGCACATGTCGCCGATGTGCTCGACCATCGTGGCGAGCGAGATCGGCAGGATGGCGATAATGGCGGCGACGATCAGGCCCCAGTCAGGGTTCTTGAACACGGCGAAGGCCGTATTCTCGAACGAGAACGGCAGGCCGATCCAGGACGCCTCCTTCACCTGCGAGAAGTCCACCTGGCCGAAGCAGGCGGCGACGATATACGAACCCAGGACGCCGAGCAGGATCGGGACGATCTTGATCATGCCCTTGCCCCAGATGTTGCAGACAATGATGATGGCCACGGCCACGAGGGCGATCCACCAGTTCTGGTTGCAGTTCTGGATGGCGGAGCCGGACAACGTCAGACCGATGGCGATGATGATCGGGCCCGTGACGATGGGCGGGAAGAAGCGCAGCACCTTCTTGGCGCCGAACGCGGCGAACAGGCCCGCCAGCACGAAATACATCAGGCCCGCGCAGAACACGCCGATGCAGGCATAAGGCAGGGAGTGCGCCAGGTCCAGGCCCTTTTCGGCGCCCATCTGCGTCACGGCGGCATAGCCGCCCAGGAACGCGAAGGACGAGCCGAGGAAAGCCGGGACCTTGAACTTGGTCAGGAGGTGGAAGAGCAACGTGCCCAGACCTGCGAAAAGCAGGGTCGCGGAGACGGAGAGTCCGGTGATCACCGGAACGAGGACGGTGGCCCCGAACATCGCAAAGAGATGCTGGAGGCCCAGGACGGTCATCTTGCCCTTGCCGAGCGGGCGGGCGTCATAAATAGCCTGGTCTTTTTGTGCTTTAACCATAAGTGTTATTGTGAAAATGTGATTGTCTGTCGGTTATCGCTTACTCCCACTCGATGGTTCCGGTCGGCTTCGGCGTGAGGTCGTAGAGCACGCGGTTGACGCCCGGCACTTCCGTCACGATGCGCTGCGTGATGTGGTGAAGCAGCTTGTAGGGAATCTCCTCGATGGTGGCGGTCATCGCGTCGCGGGTGTTCACGGCACGGATGATGACCGGCCAGTCCCAGCTCCGCTTGTCGTTCTTCACGCCCGTGGACTTGTAGTCCGGCACGATGGTGAAATACTGCCACACCTTGCCCTCCAGGCCATTCTTGGCGAACTCTTCGCGCAGGATCGCGTCGCTCTCGCGGAGCGCCTCCAGGCGGTCGCGGGTGATGGCGCCGGTGCAGCGCACGCCCAGGCCGGGGCCGGGGAACGGCTGGCGGTAGACCATATTGTCGGGCAGGCCGAGCTCCTTGCCGACCACGCGCACCTCATCCTTGAACAGGAGCTTGATCGGCTCCACGAGTTCGAACTGAAGGTCCTCGGGCAGGCCGCCCACATTGTGGTGGCTCTTGACGGGGCCGGATTCGACGATGTCCGGATAGATCGTTCCCTGGGCCAGGAAGCTGATCCCTTCCAGCTTGCGGGCCTCCTCTTCGAACACGCGGATGAATTCCGCGCCGATGATCTTGCGCTTCTGCTCCGGATCCGCCACGCCGGCCAGCTTGTCCAGGAAGCGGTCCGTGGCGTCTACATACACCAGGTTGGCGTCGAGCTCGTCGCGGAACACGCGCACCACCTGCTCAGGCTCGCCCTTGCGGAGAAGTCCGTGGTTGACGTGCACGGACACCAGCTGCTTGCCGACCGCCTTGATAAGCAGGGCGGCCACGACCGACGAATCCACGCCGCCGGACAGGGCCAGCAGCACCTTCTTGTCGCCGATCTGCGCACGCAGCTCGCGGATCTGTTCTTCGATGAATTTCTGGGCCAATGCCGGAGTCGTGATACGCTCCATATTCGCGGGCCGAACGTTACCTGTTGACATAAGTAATTTTGTTATAATGAGTTAATATCCTTTCTTCTATTCCCATTCGATGGTTGCCGGCGGTTTGGACGAGATGTCGTAGACCACGCGGTTGACGCCGCGGACCTTGTTGATGATCTCGTTGCTGACGTCGGCGAGGAAGTCGTATGGGAAATGGAACCAGTCGGCCGTCATCGCGTCGGTGGACACCACCGCGCGCAGCGCGACAGGATTCTCATAGGTGCGCTCGTCGCCCATCACGCCCACGCTCTTGACCGGCAGCAGGATCACGCCCGCCTGCCAGATGGCGTCGTAGAGGTTGGTCGCCATCACGCGCGGGTCGGACGCGCACGGGAAGCCCATTCCGGTGCAGTCGTAGGCCCGCAGGGCGCGCACGTAGATGTCGTCCGCTTCGCGCAGGACGCGGAGTTTCTCTTCGGTCACCTCGCCGATGATGCGGATGGCCAGGGACGGACCCGGGAAAGGATGCCGGCCCACGAGCTCTTCCTTGATGCCGAGGGCACGGCCCACGCGGCGCACTTCGTCCTTGAAGAGCATCCGCAGCGGCTCCACGATCTTGAGCTTCATCTCCTCCGGCAGGCCGCCCACGTTGTGGTGGCTCTTGATCTTGGAGGCGATGCCCGGGATGCCGGCAGACTCGATCACGTCGGGATAGATGGTGCCCTGCGCCAGCCAGCGGGCGCCTTCAATGCCCCGCGCATAGCGGTCGAAGGTCTCGACGAACAGCCGGCCGATGACCTTGCGCTTGCCCTCCGGCTCTTCCACGCCGGCGAGCGCGCCGAGGAATTCCTTCGAGGCGTCGGCGCCGATTACGTTCAGGCCCATGTCGCGGTAGGATTCGAGGACATCCTCGAATTCATTCTTGCGGAGCAGGCCGTTGTTGACAAAGATACAGGTAAGGTTGTGGCCGATGGCCTTGTTGAGCAGCACGCCGGCCACGGTGGAGTCCACGCCGCCGCTCAGGCCCAGGATGACCTTCTCGTCACCGATCTGCTCCCGCAGGGCGGCGACCGTCGTCTCGATGAACGAGGCGGGCGTCCAGTCGCCTGCGCAGCCGCAGATGTCCAGGGCGAAATTGGCCAGGATCTTCGAACCTTCCGTGGTGTGGAACACCTCCGGATGGAACTGCACCGCATAGGTCCGCTCGCCCGGGATCTGGTAGGCCGCATTGGCCACGTCCTGCGTGGAGGCGATCACCTCGGCGCCCTCCGGGAGCTGCGAGATGGTGTCGCCATGCGACATCCAGACCTGCGAGTGGGCGCTCAGGCCCTTGAGCAGGGGCGAATCGGCGCGGACGACATCCAGCATCGCGCGGCCGTACTCGCGGGCCAGGGAGCCCTCGACCTTGCCGCCGCAGCGGTGCGCGATGTACTGCGCGCCATAGCAGATGCCCAGCAGCGGAAGCTTGCCGCGGAAGAGGCCGAGGTCGACCTGCGGAGCGTTCGCGTCCCGCACCGAGCAGGGGCTGCCGGACAGGATCACACCCCGGACGGAATCGTCCAGGGCAGGAACCTTGTCATACGGATAAATCTCACAATAAACGTTGAGCTCGCGGAGGCGACGGCCGATGAGCTGGGTCACCTGGGAGCCGAAATCCAGAATCAGGATCTTATTCACCGCGGGAGTAGTTGGGGGTTTCCTTGGTGATGGTGATGTCGTGCGGGTGGCTCTCCGCCATGCCGCTGGCCGTCACGCGGGTGAACTTGGCCTGCTTGAGGGCCTGCAGGTCGCGTGCGCCGCAGTAGCCCATGCCGGAGCGCAGGCCGCCCACGAGTTGGTAGACCGTCTCGGAGAGCGTGCCCTTGTAGGGGACGCGGCCGACGATGCCTTCCGGGACGAGCTTCTTGAGCTCGACCTTGTCGTCCTGGAAATAGCGGTCCTTGGAGCCGGCCGCCATCGCGTCGATGGAACCCATGCCGCGGTAGGCCTTGAACTTACGGCCGCTGTAGATGATGGTCTCGCCCGGCGATTCCTCCGTGCCGGCGAACATCGAACCGCACATCACGCAGTCGCCGCCGGCCGCCAGGGCCTTGACGATGTCGCCCGAGTAGCGCAGACCGCCGTCGGCGATCAGCGTCACGTCCGTGCCCTTGAGGGCCTGGGAGGCGCTCCAGATGGCGCTCAGCTGCGGCACGCCCACGCCCGCGACGATGCGCGTGGTGCAGATGGAGCCGGGGCCAATGCCCACCTTGACGCCGTCCGCGCCGCCCTTGACCAGGTCGCGGGCGGCCTCTTCCGTGGCCACGTTGCCCACCACCACGTCCAGCGACGGGTAAGCCTTCTTGACGCGCTTCAGCAGGTCGATCACGCCCTTGCTGTGACCGTGCGCGGAGTCGAGCACCACGGCGTCCACGCCCTCGGCGTAGAGCGCGGCCACGCGGTCGAGCGCGTCCGGCGTGATGCCGATGCCGGCCGCCACGCGCAGGCGCCCCCTGGCGTCCTTGCAGGCATCCGGATGCAGGCGCTCCTTGATGAGGTCCTTGTAGGTGATCAGGCCCACGATGTGGCCCTTGTCGTCCACGACCGGGAGCTTCTCCACTTTATATTTCTGGAGGACGGACTTGACATATTCGCGGTCCGTGCGGGAATCGGGGATGGTGACCAGGTTCTGCGAGGTCATCACGTCGCGCACCAGCACGTCCAGATCCTCCTGGAAACGCACGTCGCGGTTGGTCACGATGCCCACGAGGTGGTTCTCGCCGTCCGTGACGGGGATGCCGCCGATGTGGTTCTCGCTCATCAGGCGGAGCGCTTCGCCCACCGTCTGGTCCTGGTTGATCGTGACGGGGTCGCTGATCATGCCGTTCTCCGAGCGCTTCACCTTGCGGACCTCAGCGGCCTGCGCGGCGATGCCCATATTCTTATGAATAACGCCGATGCCTCCTTCCCTTGCCAGGGCGATGGCCATCGGCGCTTCGGTAACGGTGTCCATGGCGGCGGACACGATCGGAATGTTCAGGGTAATGTTGCGGGAGAAACGGGTCTGCAGGGAGACTTCCCGCGGCAGGACTTCGGAGTACGCCGGAATCAGGAGTACATCGTCAAAAGTCAAGCCTTCCAGGGCGATTCTTTCTTCAATAAAGGACATATCGGAGGGACTTTTATTTGACGGACAAAGTTAATCAAAAATGCCTATCGCCACAAATATTTTTTTCAACAAAATCCGCACATTCCCTTCCGGAAAACAATTGCGGAACCGGGGATTCCGGTTCCGCAACTGCCTGTTCCATTCCCCAGAGGGGAAAGGACCAGCCTACCGCGCTACGGGAAGCGTAAGGCGGGCGTTCTGAAGCGCTTCGTTGAACTGCTTGAAATTGTATTCTTTCGTACGGCGGTCGACAGTGAAGATATCGACCAGCCACCAGATACCGAGACCGCCGGCAGTAATCAGCTTGAGCACGCCAAGGCCCGTGTCTCCGAGCAGGAAACGGTCGACACCCAATTCACCGACCAGGATGGAGAGCACCAGCATCATCGTAGGATCACGGAAACAGGTTCCGTTCAGGACCTGCAGCTCATAATCGCTCAACTCGGGCAGGAGACCGCGGATGACCGCAAAATCTTCCGGCTTGAACATCTTGGAGTTTTCCATCACGAAATGAGAGATCATGTAATCGCGGTCGTAGGCAAGCCCATAATAATCGTTCAAGACCTCGACCTGATTCATCTCCGGAGCCTCAAGACGTTCCACCAAGATCGCGTCCCTTTCTGCTCCTCTGGCAAAGACACAGGATGCCAGCATCATGACAGCCGCGCATCCGAATTTGAAAAGTTTATTCATAATATTAACAGACCCCGCAGCACCCCGATGCGGAAAAAAATAAAGGATGGAGTGCACCCCCATCCTTTTCAAAAAGCAGGCCACTATCAAGGGAGCTTATCAACGGCCTCCCGAAAATGGTCTTTCGATTTGTCACTCCAGGTCGGATCGCCCACATAGACAACGCGTCCCCGCCGGTCCGTCAGGAAACAATGGAACCGGGGATCCTTTGGAATCCATGGATTCAGCGACAAAAACTCGCCCCCGTCATCAATATATACGGGGAATTCCACCTGGTAGTGAATCTGGCTGACAGCCCGCTCCCGCTCCTTCGCTTTCGGCGAGATCACGACCACAAAATCAAACACAGAACTTTCCTGCGACCAATGGTAGAGGTCGGAATAGACGACCAGATGCCCGATTCTACAAGACGAACACTCCGTTGAATCAATGTACAAGATACATTTCGCCCGGGGATCCAGCGAACCGGAACCAATGGTGTCCATCTGGACCTTCTTCAACATGGTTGGCGCTACAACCTCTTTCGACAACATCCGGTCCAGAGAACGGTATGTCCTCACCCGGTTGCAGGAGGAAAGAAAAGAGCAGAAAAGGATGAAGACCAGCGCCAAAAACTCCTTACAGCGGCAGTTCATAGCGCGTTATGACATATTCCAGAAGTTCTGGATCCTCTGCTACCGTGTATAGGTAATGATTGTCAGGAGAAACAACAAAGTCATGGAACGGTTTATCAGTCTGATAATTAGCAATAAATTGCCCATCCCAGTCGTACACCTCGACTTCGTCGAAGGTATGCTTCTCAAAACCTTTATACGACTCCGTTTTTTGGATTTCTTCCCGTGTCCTCTTCAACTGTGCATAGATGTAATCCGCGGTGGAATAGATATCGATGCCAGCATTCTTTTTGTCTACGTAACTCACGTTGAGCCCATCCGAGTCGACCTTATATTTCGGAAGATTAGAATAGACCAACGCTTTCTCAGCCATTACCCCATCATCCACCTTGCCGATAAACATATAGCGAGCATACAAATGCGAATAACAAATGCGGTCTCCTTGACTACGCATATAGCAGTCCATATAAACCTGCTGCTTAAAATTCGCTTGCAGTTGAACCGTATCGGCAGGCCAATACTGAATCGGCGTACACTCCCCGACAAGACAATCGGCAAGGGAAAGAATCGTCTCCGTTCCCCCTTCTCCAGCCGCAACGACAAACCGGCCAGGACCATATCCCGTAAAAACTTGCCAGGTCATCAAATCTGGATTCGGGAACGCGTATTCCTTCCATAGGTCCTTATCGTCTATGACGGACATGTCCGTCAACGGAATTCCGAAAATCTGCCTTAGTCCGAAGGGATTACCATTGCTGACAAACAAGGTGTCCCCATACAGAGAATACTCCGTGTAAAGGAACTCGCGGGGGCCGCGGCCCTTATCAATCAACCCTTTGAAATACTTCAGCGAATCTCCCGAAACCTGATAGACAACCAATCGGCTGGTGTCCCGCTCTTCGCGCAGGAAAAGATAATCCTGATAGGCAGCGACCAGCTTCCCCGGCAAAATACCTTCCACCCTCATCGGCTGCCCCTCCAGCGTCATAGTAACCTTTTTTCTTTCATTATCACGCCCATCCCGGCTGCACGAAAAAGCAACAGCCAGGATGAGCAAAGGGAAAAGGCGTATAAAACGTCTCATATCTCTTATTCTGTTTTCGAGCGCCCCGGGACACCGACATGTGATTGTTTACCACCCTCATCGGTATATGTATAGCAACACCTCTCACCAGGCCCTGGACAATTCGTATCGACCTCATAAGGGCTATTATCATCTATGAGGATAGAGCTCTTTTCATAACTAAGATAGGCATAAGCCTTGACGGAGAAGAAAACGACAACCACGACGACGGCTGCAAGGAGAGAAATAACTAGCTTTTTCATAATTTGATTTTTGAAGTTAATAAAACAATGAAATAAACATTGCTATGCATAGCTTCGCGAAACTAAAAAAAAAAACGACTTCCGCAATATTTCAGCCCTAATTCTTCTATTATTCAGCATTTTGCCAGATTCCGGACAGGATTTGCCGGGAAAAACTGGAAGGTCCCTCCTTTTAGAGAGGGACCTTCCAGTAAAAGCCGGGGTTTTCTGTCCGGAACGAACTGTAAAACGCCGCTTAGATCGTGACCTTGAAGCCGTAGATTTTACCATTTTCGAGCGAGAGCTTGCTCGTGATCGTCTTCCGCATGTCACAGCCGGGGAAAACGGTGACCGAATTCCGGCGTTCCTCCTCGTCGTCGTAATAGTTGCCGCCGAACTGGAGACAGAGTTCATATCCCGCCTCGAGATCCTTGTCGAAGCGAACGGGCACGAAGAAGGTCTTTTCGACCACATCCTCTTCCATCAGCGTGAGGTCGCTGTTATTGCCGCTATCGAGCAGGTAATAGTCCTGCGGTCCTCTCTCGATCGTGAAGGGAGTCCCCGTGTAGCTTCCGGTGGTCACATCCAGGCCGGAGAACCGGACGAAGACCGGGTCACCGTTCACACCCCACTCTTCCTCTTCGTCCGAGTCGGGATCCAAGCACTTGATGCGGATGGAATTGATCCGCGCCTGGTCGAAAGGAGAACCGGGAGGCGCCTCGTACGGGAAGTGCCTGAGGGTCACCTCGATACGGAACACGGCGAACTGGCGCTCCAGATACACGTGGGCGACATCGCCGGAGATCAGCACCTCACCCAGCATCAGGTCGACATCGGAGATAGAAGACGGATCATCGTGCTGCAGGGCACCCGAAGCGGTCGAAAGGTTTCTCATATAAATGGTCGGAGATCCCACCCGCACAGCGTCGAAGATCGAATTGCCAGCGTACGTGTCCACCGACGGATACAGGCAGATGACCTTGTCCCCTGCGTTTCCGGTCCAGGTCCCGGAGAATTCCGCCTTGCTGCGGCCTTCCTCACCGGTAGAAGTGAACGTATCGACGGCCGTGATGCCGCCCTGGTCGAAAGAAACCACCGTAATGGCTTCCTCCGAATTCCAGAACCCTTCCAGCGTCTTGCTTTCCGTGTCGTATTCATAAAGCGTCTTTGTGCCCGTCGGAGCGACGACGGACGCCTGGATCGTCATCGGAACGCCTGCTTTCTTTTCGACCGGCGTCTTCTGGCAGCTGCTCATCAGCACGGCCGCGCAGGCCGTCATGGCGATAATCGTAATGATGCGTTTCATCTTGCAGTCGGTTTATCGGTTAAAAATCAAGATCCCAGCCGTGCTCCATGCCCGGCACTTCACCGGAGGCGGCAATAATGGATTCAGGGACGACGTCGACGACTTCGACGGACGGGGCCTCGTAGGTCTGGCGGCCGAAGGTGCGGATAGAGGATTCGGTTATCATTTTTCAGTAATTCTTTTAAAAGCTTGCAAGTATAGTGAATTTTATCGGGAAATCCACCCCCTATCGGCTTGATTCCGCATCTTTCCGCTTGCGGTACATCTGATAGGTGTTATAGACGTTGTGCCAGATGCTGTAGAAGCCGCCGGCCACGGAAACGACGGGCGTGAGGAAGGTGTAGCCCATCCAGATGGCAAAGACGGTGTTCTTCTGGCCGAGGGCCTGCCCGGCGGAGATGGGGCACTTGTAGCGGCGGCCGATCCAGCGGCCGAGCGCGAACTGCAGGATACAGGCGAGCAGCGAGGCGACGCCGATCTCCCAGAGCACCCGGGGGCCGGCGTCGTTCTGCACGATGGCGCGCGTGCTCATCAGGATGGCGAGCGTCAGCGAGACCGCCCAGATGTAGAACGAAAGGTTGGGGAATCTGAGCAGCCAGGCGTGGAATTTCGGCAGCAGGTAGCGCACCAGCCAGGCCGTCAGGCACGGCAGGATGAGCAGCGGGAACACCTTGGCGAGGATCTTGGCAAAGGCCTCGTAGAAGGTCAGGCCCGCCACCGGATGGATGAGCGGGACCATCAGCGGCACGAGCACCGACACCGCCAGGTTGATCAGCACCGTGTAGGTGACCACGCCGGCCATGTTGCCGCCCAGCTTGCCCGTCACCACGGCGCAGGCCGTGGCCGTCGGGCAGATCAGGCACAGCATCGCCGCCTCGACGCCGTGGCGCAGCGGCAGCTCCGGGCAGAAATACAGCAGCAGCGACAGGCCGACGAACAGCCCGCACTGCACCAGCAGCAGCCAGCCCATCCAGCGGTGCGGCCGCATCTGGTGCGGCTCGATCTTGCAGAAACTCAGGAACAGCATCACGAAGAGCAGCGAAGGCTGCAGCTCGCGGACAATCTGTTCCAGCACCGGCCCGGCGGGATGCAGGGCCGGGATGGCATGGTAGCCCAGATACAGGGAGGCGCCCACAATCATGCCGATGATGAGCGCCCAGTCCCTGAGGAATTTGACTAAAGTATAGCGGTAGGTCCCCATCACTTCCCCATCCGGGCCAGGAAAGCCTCCACCGTGTTCTCCATCAGCATCGCGATGGTCATCGGCCCGACGCCGCCCGGCACGGGCGTGATCCAGGAAGCGCGCAGGCGGGCGCTGACGAAGTCGACGTCGCCGCAGAGCTTGCCGTCGTCGGTGCGGTTGATGCCCACGTCGATGACCACGGCCCCGGGCTTGACCATGTCGCCCGTGACCATGTTCGGCCGGCCGACGGCCACCACGAGCACATCAGCCTGGAGCGTCATCGCCTTGAGGTCCTTGGTGCGCGAATGCGCGATGACCACAGTGGCGTTGCGGTCCAGCAGGAGCTTCGCCACCGGCTTGCCGACGATGTTGCTGCGGCCCACGACCACAGCGGTCTTGCCGTTGAGGTCGATGCCGCTCTCGTCGATCAGGCGGAGGATACCCTTCGGCGTGCACGGGATGGTGCAGGGACGGCCGAGCCAGAGGTCGGAGACGTTGCGCGGATGGAATCCGTCCACGTCCTTCTCCTGGGCGATGGCGTCGATCACGCGCTCCTCGTTGATCTGCTTGGGCAGCGGGAGCTGCACGAGGATGCCGTCCACCTCCGGATCGCGGTTCAGGTCATCGATCATCTTGAGGAGGGCCTCCTCCGTGGCATCCTCGGCCATCGTGATCAGGCGGGAATTCATCCCCACGTAGATCGCGGACTTGACCTTGTTGCGCACGTACACCTGGCTCGCGGGGTTGTTGCCCACGATGATCACGGCCAGCGAAGGCTTGCGGCCGTATTTGACTTCCAGCTTGGCCACGCGGTCGCGCAGCCCGTCCTTGATGGAGGCGGCGAGCGCCTTGCCGTCCAGGATCTGGCCGTCAAGGGCCCAGTGGGCGATGTCGCGGCGATGGAAGAGATTGTCACACTGGATCTTGGAGATCTCGCCGTAGACCTTGCGGTAGGCGGCGCGGATGTCCTTGCCCTCGGCCACGACCATCATCACGCGGCCGCCGGCCGTCAGCAGGCGGTCGCCGTCGCGCTTCGTGCCCATGTGGTAGACCTTGGCGTCGACCTGGTCTACGCCGAGGATCTCGGCGCCCTTGTCGTAGGACCCGGGATAGCCCTTGGAGGCCAGCACGACGCCGAGCGTCACGGCCTTGCGCCAGACGGGCTCCGCCGCCGGCTTGCCGCTGGCCACGGCCAGGAAAATATCATAGATGTCGCTGTCCAGCAGCGGCAGCACGACTTCGGTCTCGGGATCGCCGAAACGGGCGTTGAACTCGATCACCTTGATGCCGTCGGGGGTCTTCATCAGGCCGCCGTAGAGCACGCCGGAGAGCGGGCAGCCCTCGGCGACCATCGCCCTGGCGGTCGCCTCGAGGATCTCTTTCTGCGCAAAGGCGCGGTCCTCCTCCGTGATGAACGGGAGGCCCGTGTAGGCGCCCATGCCGCCGGTGTTCGGGCCCTTGTCGCCGTCGAAGGCGCGCTTGTGGTCCTGCGAGAGCGGCATCGGATAGACCTTCTCGCCGTCCACGAAGGCCATGAAGGAGAATTCAGGACCGGTCAGGAAGTCCTCGACCACCACGCGGCCCTTGCCGAAGGCCTCGTCCAGCAGCATGCTGCGGAGCGCGGCTTCGGCCTCCGCCGCATCGGCGGCGATCACTACGCCCTTGCCGGCGGCCAGGCCGTCGTATTTGAGCACGGCCGGGAACGGCCGGGCGTTGACATAGTCGAGCGCCTCCTGGAAATCGTCGAAGCTGCGGTAGCCCGCCGTCGGGATGCCGTATTTGTCCATCAGGACCTTGGCGAACTCCTTGCTGCTCTCGATGCGCGTGGCAGCCTTCGTGTGGCCGAAGATGGCGAGGCCCGCGGCGCGGAAGGCGTCCACGACGCCGACCGACAGCGCGGCCTCGGGGCCGACGACCGTCAGGTCGATCCCCTGCTCCTGCGCAAAGGCGAGCAGGCCTTTGACGTCCGTATCCTTGATGGGGACGCACTCCGCCTGCGCGGCGATGCCGGCGTTGCCGGGAGCGCAATAGATCTTCGCAACCTGCGGGGAGCGGCTGAGCGCATCCACGATGGCGTGGCAGCGTCCGCCGCCACCGACCACGAGCACTTTCTTGTCCTGGGCCATATCCTATTAATGCTTGAAATGTCTGATTCCGGTAAAGAGCATCGTGATGCCGAGCTCGTCGGCCTTCTTGATGGCATCCTCGTCGCGGATGCTGCCGCCCGGCTGGACGATGGCCGTCACGCCGTACTGCGCGGCCAGCGCCACGGTGTCGTCGAAGGGCAGGAAGCCGTCGGAAGCCAGGATGAGACCTTCGGTGAATCCGGCCGCCTGGGCCTCCTTGAGGGCGATCTCAGCGGAGCCGACGCGGTTGGTCTGGCCGGCGCCCACACCGATCGTGTGGTTGTCGCGGACCACGGCGATGGCGTTGGACTTGATGTGCTTGACGATGCGCCAGCCGAAGTCGAGGTCGGCCAGCTGGGCCGCCGTCGGCTTGACCTTCGTCACGCACATCTCCTCGCTGACGGTCTCCATCGCGGTGTCGAGCTGCTGGGCGAGCATACCGCCGTTGACGCCGACATACTGCATCGGGGCCTGCGCCTCGCGCTGCATCGGCACCTCCAGCACGCGGAGGTTCTTCTTGGTGGAGAGGATCTCCAGCGCCTCCGGCGTGAAGGACGGGGCGATCACGATCTCGAGGAAGATGGGCTTCATCCCGCGCGCCACCTCGGCGGTGAGCTCGCGGTTCACGCCCACGATGCCGCCGTAGATGCTGACCTTGTCAGCCTCATAGGCGGCCTGCCAGGCCTCCTCGATGTTGGCGCCCACGGCCGCGCCGCAGGGGTTCATATGCTTGAGCGCCACGCAGAACGGCGCGTCGAAGTCGCGCAGCACGTTCAGGGCGGCGTTGGCGTCCTGGATGTTGTTGTAGGAGAGCTCCTTGCCCTGGATCTGCTTCGCGAAAGCGAGGGAATAGGGCGCCGGCTCCATCGCCGCATAGAACTTCGCGGCCTGGTGGGGGTTCTCGCCGTAGCGGAGCGGCTGCTTGAGGTCGTACTCCAGGAAGAGCTTCTCGTTCAGGCCGGCCTGCTTGCGCATCCACGAAGAGATGCACATATCATATTCGGCCGTGTGGGTGTAGGCCTTGGCGGAGAGCTGCAGGCGCGTCTGGTCGGAGGTCTTGCCGCTGGTGCGGATCTCGTCCAGCACGCGGTCGTAGTCGGCCGGATCGCAGACGATGGTCACGTCGCGCCAGTTCTTGGCGGCGCTGCGCACCATCGAGGGGCCGCCGATGTCGATGTTCTCGATGGCATCCTCCATCGAGACACCCTCCTTGGCGATGGTCTGGCGGAAAGGATAGAGGTTCACGCACACGAGGTCGATCGTGCCGATCCCCTGCTCCTCCAGCGTGGCCATGTGGGCCGGCACGTCACGACGTGCCAGGATGCCGCCGTGCACCTTCGGGTGCAGGGTCTTGACGCGGCCGTCGAGGATCTCGGGGAAACCCGTGACCTCGCTGATGCCGACGGTCTTGACGCCCTGCTCTTCCAGCAGCCGCTGGGTACCGCCCGTGGCGATGATGGTCCAACCCAATGCCTGGAGGCCCTGCACGAAAGGCACGAGCCCGGTCTTGTCGCTTACACTGACTAACGCTCTCATAAATTGCTCAATAACTTTTGTATGGTTTCAACGTATAATGCATGTTCGATCTTCTGCCCGATGCGATGGACCTCCTCCGGGTCGTCGCCGTCGTACTCGAAGGCCCGCTGGGCGATGATCTTGCCACCGTCCAGCTCGGCGTTCACGTAGTGGATCGTGATGCCGTAGACCTTGACGCCGTATTCCACGGCCTGCTCCACGGCGTGCGCGCCGCGGAACGCGGGCAGCAGCGACGGGTGGATGTTGATGATGCGGCCGCCGTAGGCGTCCAGCAGGACGTCGGAGAGGATGCGCATATAGCCAGCCAGGCACACGAGGTCGATCCCGAGCGCGTCCATCCGGCGGACGATCTCGCGCTCGAACTCGGCCTTGCCGCCCATCGCCTTGGGCGAAGCCACGAAGGCCGGCACGCCGAAGCGCTCCGCGCGCGCCACCACGGCCGCGCCCGGCTGGTCACAGACCATCAGGGCGACTTCCGCGTCCAGCCGGCCGTCCGCGCATGCCTGCGCGATGGCCTCGAAGTTGGTGCCGGAGCCGCTGGCGAAGACCGCTAGTTTCTTCTTCCCCATTACTGCAGGATGATGTTGACGCCCGGTTTGTCGGTCACGCAGCCGATGACGCTCGCCTTCTCGCCGTGGGCGGTCAGGATGTCGATGGCCTGCTGCGCCTCGGAGGCGTCCAGGGCCAGCACCATGCCGATGCCCATGTTGAAGATGTTGAACATCTCGCGGTGCGGCACGCCGCCCCATTTCTCCAGCATCTTGAAGACCGGGAGGATCTCCCAGCTGCCCTCGCGGATCTCGAGGCCCTGGCCGTCGCGCAGGATGCGGGGGATGTTCTCGTCGAAGCCGCCGCCGGTGATGTGGGCCACGCCGTGCACGTCACAGTGGCGGATCACATCGAGCACCTGCTTGACGTAGATGCGCGTCGGGGTGAGCAGGACCTCGCCCAGCGTGCGGCCGCCGAACTCGGGCACGGTCTCGGAATAATGGTGGCTGCCGTCGGAAACGATCTTGCGCACGAGGCTGAAGCCGTTGGAGTGCACGCCGCTGGAGGCGATGCCCACGAGCACGTCGCCCACCTTGACCTTGGTGCCGTCGATCAGCTTGCTCTTCTCCACCACGCCCGTGGTGAAGCCGGCGATGTCATACTCGTCGCCTTCGTACATGCCGGGCATCTCGGCGGTCTCGCCGCCCACGAGGGCGCAGCCGGCCTGCCGGCAGCCCTCGGCGACGCCCGCGACGATCGCCTCGACCTTGGCCGGGACGTTGTGTCCCAGGGCCACGTAGTCCAGGAAGAACAGCGGTTCGGCGCCCTGCGCCAGCACGTCGTTGACGCACATCGCCACGGCGTCGATGCCGATGGTGTCGTGCTTGTCCATCGCGAATGCGATCTTGAGCTTGGTGCCGACACCGTCGGTGCCGCTCACCAGGACCGGCTCCTTGATGCCGAGAGAAGCGAGATCGAACATCCCGCCGAAGGAACCGATGCCACCCATCGAGCCCGGGCGGGCGGTGGAGGCCACGTGCTGCTTGATGCGGCGGACCACTTCGTAGCCCGCTTCCAGGTTCACGCCTGCGTTTTCGTAAGATTGTGCCATATCGTTAATTATTCGTTTTCCGTTTCATCATAAAGCATCGTCGGATACTCGCCCGTGAAGCAGGCCTGGCAGGGATCGGCGCAGCCGAAGCAGGAGTCGCGGGTGGACTCGGGGCTCAGGTAGCCCAGCGAATCGGCCCCGATCGCCTCGCGCGCCTCTTCCAGGGTGCGGTGCGAGCAGAGGAGCTCTTCGGGCGTGGAGGTGTCCACGCCGTAGTGGCAGGGGAAGCGCATCATCGGGCTGGCGATGCGCACGTGCACTTCCGTGGCGCCCGCTTCGCGCAGCAGCTTGACGATCTTGAGGGAGGTCGTGCCGCGGACGATGGAGTCGTCCACCAGCACGATCCGCTTGCCCCGGACGATGCTCTCGACCGGCGAGAGCTTCATCTTCACGCCCAGTTCGCGCAGCGACTGGACGGGCTGGATGAAGGTGCGGCCGACGTATTTGTGCTTGACCAGGCCCATCTCATAGGGGATGCCGCTCTCCGCGCTGTAGCCCATCGCCGCGCTCAGGCTGGACTCGGGCACGCCCACGACGATGTCGGCCTCGACCGGGCACTCCCGGTAGAGGCGCCGGCCGGCCTCCATGCGGTAGGCGTGGACGTTGCAGCCGTCGATGTCGCTGTCGGGACGCGCGAAATAGATGTATTCCATCGCACACATCCGGTGGCGGTTGAACTGCGAATAGAGGGTGCTCCGGATGCCGTGGTGGTCCAGCGAGACGATCTCGCCGGGTTTGACGTCGCGGATGAACTCCGCGCCCATGATCCGGAAGGCACAGGACTCGCTGCTGACCACATAGCCGTCGCCCACCTTGCCGATGCAGAGGGGCTTGATGCCGTATTTGTCGCGGCAGGCGTAGATGCGGTTCTTGGTCATGATCACGAAGGTGAAGCCGCCCTCGATCATGTTCAGGGACTTCACGATCGTCTGGATGCGGCTCTCCTTGCTCCCCTTCTTGATCAGGTGCGCCAGGAGTTCGCTGTCCGTGTTGGTCTGGAAGATGGAACCGTGCCGCTCCAGCAGCGCGGCGATCTGGCGGGCGTTCACCAGGTTGCCTTCGCCGGCGATGGCGAAATCGCCCGACTGGTGGCGGAAGAAGAGCGGTTCGACGTTGTCCAGGCCGCCCTTGGAAGCGTTGGCGTATTTGACGCTGCCGATGCCCAGCTCACCCGGCAGCTGGTCCAGCTCGCCGTTGGTGAAGATCTCGCTCAGCAGCCCCTGCCCGCGGTGGCGGTGTCCGTTGCCATCCTTGTCGAAGGTGATGATGCCGCCGCCTTCCTGGCCGCGGTGCTGCAGGTTGTGCAAGCCGTAGTAGATGTAGTTCGAGGCGTTCTGCACGCCATATACTGCCAGGACTCCCATTATAAGACTTTCTTCAGACGGTCAAGTACATTGGTATAATTCTCCACCACGCGGCTTAGGTCCAGGCGGAAGCGGTCCTTGTCCATCCGCTCCCCCGTGGCCTCGTCCCACAGGCGGCACGTATCCGGGCTGATCTCGTCGGAGATGATGATGGCGCCCGTGTCGGTGGCCCGGCCGAATTCGAGTTTCACGTCCACCAGCTCGATGCCGGCCTTGTGGAAGAGCGGCTTGAGCAGGTCGTTGACCCGGCGGGCGGTGTCGTACATCCCGTCCAGTTCCTCATACGTGGCCAGGCCGATCGCGACGGCGTGGTCGCGGTTGATGAACGGATCCTCCAGCTCGTCGTTGTTGTAGCGCAGGTCCACGATGGTGTTGGCGTGGCGGAAGCCCTCGTCGACGCCCAGGCGCGCGGCCAGCGAACCGGCGATGCGGTTGTGCACGACCACCTGCAGGGGGATGATCTCGATCTTGCGGCAAAGCTGCTCGCAGTCATCCAGCTGCTCGATGAAATGGGTCTCCACGCCGTTGCGGTTGAGATAGTCCAGCAGCAGGGCCGAGATCTGGTTGTTCAGGGCGCCCTTTCCTTTGAAACGGGCGCGCTTGACGTTGTTGTAGGCCACGGCCACGTCTTTGTAACGGAAAATCACCCGGTCGGGCTGGTCGGTCGCAAAAATCTGCTTTTCGTTCCCGTCGAAGATCAAGTCTCCTTTCGTCATGGTTGTCTATCGGTTTTTCTTGAAATACGAAACGGCGTTGTCGAAGAGCGGCTGGTAGAGCTCCTCCTCGATGTTCTTGAACAGGTTGGGCTCCCAGCGCTCCGTGTGGCCCATCTTGCCGAGGATCTGGCCGTTCGGGCTGATGATGCCTTCGATGGCGAAGTAGGAACCGTTCGGGTTGTACGGCGCCTCCATCGTGACCTCCTCGGAGAAGGGATCCACATACTGGAAGGCCACCTGGCCCTTGGCGAAGAGTTCCTTCGCGAGCGCCTCGGAGACCACGAACTTGCCCTCGCCGTGGCTGACGGCGATGGTGTGCAGGTCGCCCACGTTCATGCCCGCGAGCCAGGGCGAGCGGGTCGTGGCGACACGCGTCGTGGCCATCTGGGAGATATGGCGGTTGATGTCATTGCGGAAGAGGGTCGGAGACTCGGTCGTGACCATGCCGAGATGGCCGTACGGGAGCAGGCCGCTCTTGACGAGCGCCTGGAAACCGTTGCAGATGCCGAGGATCAGGCCGCCGCGCTCCAGCAGACCTTCGATGGCCTGCGCCACGCGGGCGTTGTTGAGCACGTTGGCGATGAACTTGCCGCTGCCGTCCGGCTCGTCGCCGGCGGAGAAGCCGCCCGAGAGCATCAGGATCTGGCAGCCGTCGATGGCGGCGCCCATCTCGTCGATGGAGCGGAGGACGTCCGCGCCCGTGAGGTTGCGGAACACGCCGAACTGCACGTCGGCACCCGCCTTGCGGAACGCCTTGGCGGTATCATAGTCGCAGTTGGTGCCCGGGAAGACCGGGATGTACACCAGCGGCTTCTCCACCGGCGCGCCCTTCCAGCGCGGCGCCTCGTATTTGCCTTCCGGCTTGACGTTCACCATCTTCGTGTGTGCGGCAGGGACCTTCGGCGGGTACACCCTGGCGTACTTGCCGGCGTTGGCTTCCGCCAGACGGTCGACGCTGATGCGCTCGCCGGCGATCTTCAGCAGGCCGTCCTCGCCGTCCGTGACTTCACCCAGCAGGATGGCCTGCGGGAAGTCGAGCGGCGTCTCGGACTCCACGAGGATGGAGCCGTAGCCCAGGTCGAAGAGCTCGCGCTCGGAGAGCTTGACATCCACGCCGAAGAGGTTGCCGAAGGCCATCTTGGAGAGGCCTTCCGCCACGCCGCCGCGGCCCAGGGCCCAGGCGGAGACGATGTTGCCGGCGGAAATCTGTGCGTGGACATAGTCCCAGTTGGCTTTCAGCTGGTCCACGTCCGGCATGCGGTTGGCCAGCGGGGTATGCTTGATCAGGTAGAGCTTGTTGCCCTCCCATTTGAGTTCAGGAGAAATCACGCGGCCGGCGTCCACCGTCGTCACGCCGAAGGCGATCAGGGTGGGCGGCACGCTGATGTGCTCGAAGGTGCCGCTCATCGAGTCCTTGCCGCCGATGGACGGCAGGCCGAAGGCGAGCTGCATCTTCAGGGCGCCGAGCAGCGCGGAAAGGGGCTTGCCCCAGCTGTGCGCGTCGGCGGTCATGCGCTCGAAGTATTCCTGGTAGGAGAAGCGCATCGTGGACCAGTCGCCGCCCGCGGCCACTACCTTGGCGCACGCGTCCACGACGGCGTAGGCCGCGCCGTGGTACGGGCTCCAGCTGGAGAGGAACGGGTCATAGCCGAAGGCCATCATGCTGGCGGTGTCGGTGTAGCCGTCGGTGGGGAGCTTCTGGACGGAGACCTGCGTCTCCGTGGCCTGAAGCGCGCCGCCGTAAGGCATCAGGACGGTCGAGCGGCCGATGGTGGAGTCGAACATCTCCACGAGGCCCTTCTGCGAAGCCACGTTGGGGTCGGACATCACGGAGACCATCTTCTCGCGCAGCGTGGCGCCTTCCGGCTCACGGCGGAACGGGTCAATGTCCTCGACCGCGCCGATGGCGGCCTTGGCGTAGTGCCTGGCGCCGGCGCTGTCGATGAACTCGCGGGAGAGGTCGGCGACCGTCTCGCCGTGGTAGAACATGCGCATCCGGCCGCGGTCGGTCACGTCGGCGACGTGCGTCACCTCGACGTTCTCGCTGCCGCAGAAGGCTTCGAAGGCGGCGCGGTCGCCCGCCTCTACGACCACCGCCATGCGCTCCTGCGATTCGGAGATCGCGAGTTCGGTGGCGTTCAGGCCGCTGTATTTGGTCGGCACACGGTCCAGCCAGATGTCCAGGCCGGGGGCCAGTTCGCCGATGGCGACGCTCACGCCGCCGGCGCCGAAGTCGTTGGATTTCTTGATGAGGCGCGTCACCTCCGGGCGGCGGAAGAGCCGCTGGATCTTGCGCTCCTCGGGAGCGTTGCCCTTCTGGACCTCGCTGCCGCAGGTCTCGAGCGAGGTGCCGGTGTGCTCCTTGGAGGAGCCGGTGGCCCCGCCGATGCCGTCGCGGCCGGTGCGGCCGCCCAGCAGGAGGATCACGTCGCCCGGCGCGGGGCTCTCGCGGCGGACGTTGTCCGCCTTGACGGCGCCCACGACCGCGCCCACTTCGAGGCGCTTGGCGGTATAGCCCGGGTGGTAGATTTCACGCACGTGCGTGGTGGCGAGGCCGATCTGGTTGCCGTAGCTGGAATAGCCGGCGGCGGCCTTGCGGCTGATCATGCGCTGCGGGAGCTTGCCCGGCAGCGTGTCCTTGACGGCAGCGTTGATGTCGCCGGCACCCGTCACGCGCATCGCCTGATAGACGTAGGCGCGGCCGGAGAGCGGGTCGCGGATCGCGCCGCCCAGACAGGTGGCGGCGCCGCCGAACGGCTCGATCTCGGTCGGGTGGTTGTGCGTTTCGTTCTTGAACTGGAGGAGCCATTTCTCGGTCTTGCCGTCCACGTCCACATCCACGAAGATGCTGCAGGCGTTGTTCTCCTCGCTCTGCTCCAGGTCCTCCAGCAGGCCGCGCTTGCGCAACACGCGCGCGCCGATCGTCGCCAGCTCCATCAGGCAGAGGCTCTTCTGCTCGCGGCCCAGCTCCTTGCGGACCGCCAGGAATTCGCGGTATTCCGCCTCGATCTCTTCCTTGACGAAGGAATCGTCCACCTGGACGTCGGTCAGCTCGGTGGTGAAGGTCGTGTGGCGGCAGTGGTCGCTCCAGTAGGTGTCGAGGATGCGCAGCTCCGTCTCGGAAGGGTCGCGGCCCTCCTGGGTGAAGTAGCGGACCACCTCGGCGAGGTCGTCGGTGTTCATCGCCAGGCCCCACTGCTTGCAGAAGGCGGCATAGTCGGCCGGGGCCATCTTCGTGAAGCCGGCGAGCGAAGCGAGCGGCTTGACCTCCGCCTTGCCCTCGGGCTGCAGGCGGCCGAGGTCCTTGGGCCGGGATTCCACCACGTTGATATAATAGTGGCGGATCGCAGCGAGGGCCTCGTCGGAGAGGTCGTCGTCGAAGATGAGCAGGCGGGACGAGCGGATCTGCACGTCCGCGGACGGGTCGACCAGGTGGACGCAGTCCAGGGCCGAAGAGGCCCGCTGGTCAAACTGGCCGGGGATGTATTCGACGGCCAGGTATTTCTTGCCCTCCAGGGGGCATTCATCCGTCACGGTGTCGGTTACGGTCTCGCCGAACACGGTATAGCGGCATTTCTCCAGCAGCTCGCTGGAAAATCCGAACAGGTCATACACATTCAGGAGCCGCAGGGTACGCAGCGAGAGAGAAAGGTTTTCGTTGAATTCACTCTTGAGGCTCTGCGCCTCAACCTGGAACTGCGAATACTTTTCTACATAGATGCGGTGAGCATTCATATATTATAATTCGGTTGAAAGGACCTTTTCTGATTGCTTCTTCCGGAAATCCTCCAACTTGGCCGCGAGCGCGGGATCCTGGAGGGCGAGTACGGCGACCGCGTAGAGAGCGGCATTCTTGGCTCCGTCGATCGCCATGGTTGCGACGGGGATGCCGGAAGGCATCTGTACGATGGACAGCAGGGAGTCCAGGCCATTGAGGGCCTTGCTCCGGATCGGGACACCGATCACAGGAAGCGAAGTCAGGGCGGCTGCCATGCCCGGGAGGTGCGCTGCGCCGCCGGCTCCGGCGATCACCATGCTTACTCCGCGGTCGCGGGCGCCAGCCATATAGTCACAGAAGAATTGAGGAGTGCGGTGTGCGCTGATGACTTTTTTCTCGTAGGGGACCCCGAAAAGTTCGAGGGTCTCGCAAGCGGCTGACATGACGTCCCAGTCGCTCTTGGATCCCATGATAATGCTGACTTTCATACTTGAACTAACCAAAGTGCAAATTTACAACAAACTGAAACTCCTTGCAAGGAAATTTATTGACAATTTGCTTAAAATCTTTGTTGATAACTTTCAAGTATGCATCCGCGGGCGTCAGCCGCATGTTTTTTTCTTATATTTGTTTCCCGTATGAAAACAAGCAGCTCCCTCCGCACCCTCCTGCTGGCCGTCGCGCTTCCGCTCGTGGCCGCCGTGATTCCCGTCCTCGTCCTCACGCTGAGTTCCGGGGGCGGCCCCCTGCGCAAGGCGCACGGGCCGTTCTCCGCCTGGGAGCGCACCCTCATTGAGAAGTCCGACTCCGTGATGTACGTCTGCGTGGTCACGGACCCTGCCGACTCGCTGGTGCTCCGCACCCCCTGCCGCGACCTCACCGACGAAGAGATCGGCAGCGGACTCTATGCGACGCTCGCCGCCAAGATGCTCGCCACGGTCCAGTCGCCGCAGCAGGGCGGCGTGGGGATCGCGGCGCCCCAGGTGGGGCTCGCGATCCGCGTGGCCGCCATCCAGCGCCTCGACCAGCCCGGCGAGCCCTTCGTGGTCTACCCCAACATCCGCGTGCTGGAGCACCTCGGCGACACCCTCCGCGGTTCCGAGGGCTGCCTGTCCATCCCCGGCAAGCGGGGCATCGTCCCGCGCAGCGAGGGCGTCGTGATCGGCTGGACCGATCCCGAAACCCTCGAGCCCCGAACCGAAGAGCTCCACGGCTACGTCGCCATCATCTTCCAGCACGAGACCGACCACCTCGACGGGATCCTCTACACCGACCGGGCCGAGTCCGTCTCCGACGACCCCGACTGGGAAGCGGAACGCACCCCCTACGCCATGCAGGGCGCCTACGTCAAGCCCGCCTGGCGCTGCACCCGCTGATCCCCGTTTCCCCCTGCACCTCGCCCGGATATCCCGCCTAATCCGGGCCAGTTACCCCCGAGATTTACTTCCGGCCGGGCAGCTACCGCAGTTGCTGGCAGCGAGCCGCGTAATGCGAGGCTGCGGTGCCAAATCCTGCCCGACCAAACGTGAGTAGCAAATGATTATCTCTCAACAACATATACCTCACGCCCACCTCTTTCCCTCTTTCCCTCTTTCCCTCTTTCCCTCTTCCCCTCTTCCTCCCATCTCCCTCCCATCTCCTTCCCATCTCCCTCCCATCTCCCTCCCATCTCCCTCCCATCTCCCTCCCATCTCCCTCCCATCTCCCTCCCATCACCCTCCCATCACCCCCGTCACCTCTCCCATCAACCCTTCCCATCCCCCATCACCAGCCCATCTCACCCCCTCGCCTCCCCGCCGCGGCCCGTTTTTGTATATTGTTGATTGTCAGTAGATTCCGGTTTTGCTTAGGGGAAAAATCCCCAAAGCGAATTCGTAATCGCCTCATTAATAAACACTTGCTAAAACGGCTCTTTTGGAGATGCCCGATTAGGTCGGGCATGACCGAGAGGGGCCGGAGAGGAATGGCGGGCGTTTTCCGCAACACACTATCAATCAAGTAGTAATGAAAGTACACATGGTAAAATCTGACTATGTGTATTCTCTTAACACATTGATAGTCTGCAAATAGCGAAAAACGGGCGATATGTCTTTCTGAGCGGGGATGGGGTGCGGGGCGGGAGGTGAGGGGCGGAGGACGGAGGGTGTGGGGCGTGGGGAGAAAAAAGTGGAGCGAAAGGCGGGGTGGAGATTTGGGGGTTCGGGGGAAAATATCTATATTTGCAAGGATAAAGTGCAATGAAGAGGATTCACCACATCGACGTGTTCCGCCGCGGCGGCTTCCAGGAGGCCTCCTTCCGTCACTTTTCCCTTTTTGATGATTCCGGACAGCTATTTTAGCTGTCTGTTTTTTTATATATGGTGGAGACTATGGCGACTATATTGCTGAAAGGTGGTACGCTCGTCGACGGCAGCGGCCGGCGGCGGGGCGACGTCCTGGTCCGGGACGGCCGCATCGCGGCCATCGGACCGGACATCGTCGAGGTGCCGGACGCGGAGGTCATCGACTGCAGCGGCAAGCTGCTCAGCGAGGGCTTCATCGACGTCCACGTCCATTTCCGGGAACCGGGACAGAGCTACAAGGAGACCATCCGCACCGGCTCGCTGGCGGCGGCGCACGGCGGCTACACGACCGTCTGCGCGATGCCCAACCTCAACCCCGTGCCCGACAGCCCCGAGACCCTGGCCATCGAGCAGGAGATCATCGACCGGGACGCCTGCATCCGCGTCCTCCCCTACGCCTCCATCACCCTGGGCCGCAAAGGCGAAGCGCTCGTGGATTTCGCGGCGCTCAAGGACCGCTGCGTCGCCTTCTCCGACGACGGCAGCGGCGTCCAGCGCGACGCGATGATGCGCAGCGCGATGGAGGCGGCCGCCCGCGAAGACGTCGTCATCGCGGCCCACTGCGAAGACAACACCCTGCTGCGCGGCGGCTACATCCATGACGGACGCTACTGCGCCGCGCACGGCCATAAAGGCATCTGCTCCGAGAGCGAATGGGGCCAGATCAAACGGGACCTGCTCCTCTGCGAGGAAACGGGCTGCCGCTACCACGTCTGCCACATCTCCTGCGCCGAGAGCGTGGAGCTGATCCGCCAGGCCAAGGCGCGCGGCGTGCGCGTGACCTGCGAGACCGGCCCCCACTACCTGTCCCTCTGCGAGGACGACCTCCAGGAGGACGGCCGCTTCAAGATGAATCCCCCGCTGCGCCGCGCCGAAGACCGCGAAGCGCTCATCGAGGGCCTGCGCGACGGCACCATCGACGCCATCGCCACCGACCACGCGCCCCATAGCGCCGAGGAGAAATCCCGCGGCCTGGCCGGGAGCGCGATGGGCGTCGTCGGCCTGGAGACGGCCTTCGCCGTCGTCTACACCGACCTCGTCCTGACCGGCAAGGTCTCCCTCGAGCGCGTCGTCGAGGCGCTCACCGCAGGGCCGCGCCGGGCGTTCCGCCTGGCGGGCGGCCTGCTCCCCGGCGCCCCCGCCGACCTCGTGGTCATCGACCCCGACGCCGCCTGGACCGTCGACCCGGCGGACTTCCTCTCCCTCGGCAAGGCCACGCCCTTCGCCGGCAAGGCCGTCCGCGGACGCATTCTCCTGACCCTCAAGGACGGCAAACCCGTCTATCAAGCATAAAGCCATGCAGAAACGACTTTTCACCATCGAGAGCAACGACCTGGAAGCGCGCGACACCTACCGCATCGTGCTGCGCAGCGACAGCCTCGTGACCGCCGCCAGCGGCCAGTTCGTGGACCTCGCCCTGCCGGGCTACTACCTCCGCCGGCCTATCTCCATCAGCGACTGCCGCCCTGACGCGGTCGTCCTCTACTACAAGGTCGTCGGCGAAGGGACGCGTGCCATGTCGACGATGTCGCCCGGCGCCGCCCTCGAACTCCTGCTGCCGCTGGGCAACGGATTCCATCCAGAGAAATGCGCCTCCGACGCCCTGCTGATCGGCGGCGGCCTCGGTGTCGCGCCGCTCTACCTGCTCGCAAAAGAATTGCTCGCGCAGGGCAAGCACGCCACGGCCGTGCTCGGCTTCAACAAGGCCGACGAGATCTGCCTGGCCGACGACCTGAAGGCCCTCGGCATCCCCGTCCTCATCGCCACGATGGACGGCTCCGTGGGCACGAAAGGCTTCGTGACCGACGCCATCGCCGCCGCGAAACCGGTCTTCGACCGCTACTATTCCTGCGGCCCCCTGCCCATGCTGAAGGCCGTCTGCAAGGCCCTCGACGCCCCCGGCGAAGTCAGCCTGGAGGAGCGGATGGGCTGCGGCGCCGGCTTCTGCTACGGCTGCACCATCCAAACTGCTAACGGCCCCCGGCGCGTCTGCGCCGACGGCCCCGTATTCGACAAGGAGGAAGTGCTATGGTAAACAAAGACCTTTCCGTCAGCCTCTGCGGCCTGCGCCTGGAGAACCCGGTCATCCCCGCCAGCGGGACCTTCGGCTTCGGCCTCGAGCTGGCCGACACCTTCGACCTCAACGTCCTCGGCGGCATCTCCCTGAAGGGCACCACCCGCGAGGCCCGCTTCGGCAACCCCACCCCGCGCATCGCCGAGTGCAACGCCGGGATGATCAACTCCGTGGGCCTGCAGAACCCGGGCATCGAGGCCCTCGTCGCCGACAAGGCCCCCGCGCTCCGCAAGATCTACCGCGGCGCCATCATCGCCAACATCAGCGGCTTCTCCGTCGAAGAATACGCCTACAACTGCGAGCGGGCGGACGCCTGCCCCAACATCGATATCCTGGAAGTCAACGTGTCCTGCCCCAACGTGCACAACGGCGGCATGGCCTTCGGCACCGACCCGGCCTCGGCCGCCGCGGTGACGAAAGCCGTCAAGGCCGTCTCCCGCAAGCCCGTCTTCCTCAAGCTCAGTCCCAACGTCACGGACATCGTGTCCATCGCCCGGGCCTGCGAGGACGCCGGCGCGGACGGCATCACCCTGATCAACACCCTGCTGGGCATGCGCATCGACATCCGGCGCCGCCGGCCCGTCATCGCCAACAAGATGGGCGGCTTCTCCGGCCCGGCGGTCTTCCCGCTGGCCCTCCGGATGGTCTACCAGGTGGCCCACGCGTGCAGCATCCCGGTGATGGGCTGCGGCGGCGTGCGGCGCGCGGAAGACGTCGTCGAAATGATGATGGCCGGCGCCACGGCCGTGCAGGTGGGCGCGGAGAACCTCCGCAACCCGCTGGTCTGCCCGGAGATCGTGGCGGCCCTCCCGGAATTGATGGACAACCTCGGAATCAACAGTTTACAAGAAATAATCGGCATCGTAGAATAATGGCAAAAGACGTCATCATCGCCTGCGACTTCGCAGGCAGGCAGCAGACCCTCGAATTCCTCGACCTGTTCGCGGGCGGGCGCAAGCCCTTCGTCAAGATCGGGATGGAACTCTTCTATGCGGAAGGCCCCGACATCGTGCGCGAGATCAAGCGCCGCGGACACCCCATCTTCCTGGACCTCAAGCTCCACGACATCCCCAATACCGTCAAGAAAGCGATGCGCGTGCTCTCCTCGCTCGACGTAGACATCTGCAACGTCCACGCGGCCGGCACCATCGACATGATGCGCGCCGCGCTGGAGGGCCTCACGAGGCCGGACGGAACGCGGCCGCTGCTGATCGCCGTCACCCAGCTCACCTCCACCAGCGAGGAGCGGATGCAGAACGAACTGCTGATCGGCGCCGGCATCGGCGAGACGATCGTCAAATACGCGCAGAACGCGCGCGAAGCGGGCCTGGACGGCGTCGTCTGCTCGCCGCTCGAAGCGGCGATGGTCAAGGACGCCTGCGGCCCGGATTTCCTCGCCATCACCCCGGGCATCCGCTTCGCGGACGCTGCCGCGGACGACCAGGTCCGCATCACCACCCCGGCCCGCGCCCGGGAAATCGGCTCCGACTACATCGTCGTCGGCCGGCCCGTAACGGCCGCCGCCGACCCCGTCGCCGCCTATCAGCGCTGCCTCAAAGAGTTTTTGAATCAATAAGATATGCAGAAAGAGATTGCCAAAGAACTCCTCTCGATCAAGGCCGTTTTCCTCCGGCCTGAGGAGCCGTTCACCTGGGCCAGCGGCATCAAGAGCCCGATCTATTGCGACAACCGCCTGACGCTTTCCGCCCCCGCCGTGCGCGAAAAGGTCGAGGCAGGCCTGGCGAAGCTCGTGCGCGAGCATTTCCCGGCGTGCGAGGCCCTGATGGGCACCTCCACCGCCGGCATCGCCCACGCCGCCATCACCGCGACCCTGCTCGGCCTGCCGATGGGCTATGTCCGCGGCGAGGCCAAGAGCCACGGCCGCACCAACCGCATCGAGGGCCGGCTCGACCCGGGCACCAAGGTCGTCGTCGTGGAGGACCTCATCTCCACGGGCGGCAGCGTGATCGACGTGGTGGAGGCGCTGCGCGAAGCGGGCGCCGAGGTGCTCGGCATCGTGAGCATCTTCACCTACGGCCTGCGCAAGGGCGTCGAGCGGCTGGCCGCCGCAGGCGTCGTCAACCACTCGCTCAGCAACCTCGACGCCCTGGTGGACGTGGCCGTCGAGCAGAACTATATCACGCCCGCCCAGAAACAGCAGATTCTCGATTTCCGCAACAGCTTATGAAACACCTCATCGACCCCACCGACCTCACCAAGGAGGAGATCGACCAGATCGTCGCGCTGGCCGAAGACATCATCGCGCACCGCGAACGCTACCAGGGCAGCATGGCCCACAAGAAGCTCGCTACGCTCTTCTATGAGCCCAGCACCCGTACGCGGCTGAGTTTCACCGCCGCGATGATGGAGCTGGGCGGCAACGTGCTCGGTTTCTCCAACCCCCAGAACACTTCGGTGAGCAAGGGCGAGACCGTGCAGGACACCGTCCGCGTGGTCGGCTGCTTCGCCGACATCATCGCGATGCGCCACCCCATCGAGGGCGCGCCGCTGGTGGCCTCCGAGGTGTCCCGCGTGCCGATCATCAACGCCGGCGACGGCTCCCACAGCCACCCGACGCAGACGCTGACCGACCTGCTCACCATCAAGCGCGAGCTCGGCCACATCGACAACATCACCATCGGCTTCTGCGGCGACCTGCGTTTCGGCCGCACCGTCCATTCCCTGATCAAGGCCCTGTCCCGCTACAAGGGCATCAAGGTCGTGCTGATCGCTCCGGACGAGCTGCGCCTGCCGGACTACATCAAGCAGGATGTCTGCGACAAGATGGGGGTCGCCTACCGCGAGACCGACAACCTCGACGAGGCCATCCCGGAGCTGGACGTGCTCTATATGACGCGCGTGCAGAAGGAGCGCTTCCTGGACGAGGACGAGTTCGACCGGGTGAAGGACAGCTTCGTGCTGGACGCCCGCCGTATGGCGCTCGCCAAGGAGAAGATGGCGGTGCTGCACCCGCTGCCGCGCGTCAACGAGATCCTGACCGAAGTGGACGACGATCCGCGGGCGGCCTATTTCCGCCAGGTGGAGAACGGCAAGTTCGTGCGCATGGCGCTGATCGTGAGCCTGATGGAATGGAAGAACGACGCGTCGCACGGAATGCCGGAGCACGAGGAGCCGATCCTCAACCCGGCGCTTCACTGCTCCAACCCGAAGTGTATCTGCAACAACGAGAAGCACGATCCGCTCTTCCGCCTCGCGGAAAACGGTATTACGCGTTGCTGGTATTGCGATAGCAAGGTTCGTTAACACGCACTTTGCTATCGCAATACGCTTATCATCGAGGGGGCGTTCCCCCTCGAGCTCCCCTGCGTCGCTTCGCTCCGACAGCCTATGCTTTTCAAGGCTTGCCGCGCGTGGGCGTTGTGGAGGGCGGAGCAGAAATTGGTTTTTCGGCCCTTGTGGACGAAAAATAATTTCTGTCCGACCGCGAGGGTTGGCAAGCCTGAAAAAAACGAAATATGTGTAGCCTTTCGGGGCGAAGGTCCGTCTAACGGGTGAGTTGAATTTAAAAATGTATCTGTTATGTTTTGGAACTTTCTGCACGATTTACTCGAGATTCTGATTCCGATCAGCATCTGCGTTATCCTGCCCCTGATCATTATCGCTCTGGTCCTGCGGAACCGGCGGCACGAGGTAGACAAGAAGACGGAACTGATGATGAAGGCCATCGAGAACGGCGCGACGCTCGATCCGGCGTTCTTCCAGCCGACGAGCTGCTGCCGGAAGAAGACGGTCAAGGACAAACTGATGGGCTGGCTGACGGCCGGATGCATCACCACGGGTCTCGGCGTCATGCTGGGCGTCGTGCTGGCCTTTGCCCTCTCGAGCAGCGGCATTCTTCAGAGTGATCCGTCAAGCGCGCTCCTGTTTATTATCCCGGCCGTCCTGATCGGAATCGGCATCGCCTTCTTCATCGTCTACTTCGTCGGGAAGAACAAGACCTGGAAGAAGGAGCTCGCGGAGCTGGACGCCAAGAAGCCTGAAGAGTAGGCGCCTTGACCCGCGACGAGTTTATAGGATTGGCTTCGGCCGAGCAGGAGTCTTTGAGAAGATTCCTGCTCTCGCTGTGCAACGACGCCGCCCTGGCCGACGACATCGCGCAGGACGCGCTGGTCAACGCCTACGTGGCCTCGTCCTCCTTCCGCGGAGCGGCCCGCTTCAGCACCTGGCTCTTCCGCATCGCCTACAACTGCTTCATCGACCGGATGCGCGGCCGCCGGCTGCAGACCGCCCCGCTCGACTCCCCCGCCGCCCGGGCGGTTCCCGGGCCGGAAGCCGCCGACGGCCGCTTCCGCCACGAAGACCTCCACCGCGCCATCGGCATGCTTCCCGACAAGGAGCGCGCCGCCCTGCTCCTCTTCTACATGGAAGACAAGCCCGTCAAGGAGGTCGCCGACATCCTCGAAATGCCCGCCGGCAGCGTCCGGGCCTACCTGACCCGCGGCCGGCAACACATCAAAGATTATCTGGAGAAATGGAAAACGAGATAAAAGAATTCTTCCGCCAGACAGCCCCGAAGCCGTCCGACCCGACGGCCTTCCGGCTGGAGCTCAACGCCCGTCTGGCCGCCGTGGAGTCGATCAAGGCCTACCACGACCGGGAAGTCCGCCGCCTGCGCCGGATCCGGCGCCTGACGTTTGCCGCCGGCCTGCTGCTCGGTGGCGCGGCGGCCGCCTGGTTCATTCTCCATCCGGTCCGGCTGCCCGAGCTGCCCTTGGACACGCGTCTGCCCGAAGGCGCCTCCACCGTCGGGGCGTCCCTGATCAGCTGGGGCGTGGCGTGCCTCGTCGTCGGCCTCGCCATCTTCATCCCCCTGCGGAGTCTGCGCAGGCAGCGGAAGCCGCTCTTCTAGAACTGGAAATAGATAAACGCCTGCAGGTCGGCCGTGATGAACTGATACACCACGAAGACCACGGCGACCACGATTGCGGCCATCACCGGCAGGGGCAGCATCGCGAAATTGAGCCGGTACCAGCGCTTCCAGCGCGCCGGCAGCCAGTGGATCGCCATGCCCAGGAGGACCAGCGCGAAGACCTTCCAATAATTGGCGCAGATGTCCGGGACCAGCGACCAGTCCCACTTGGATCCGATCTGCTCAACCATCCGGCGGGCCGTCTGCCAGGCCACTTCGTTGGCCGTGGCCGGGTCCAGGTTGCTGCCGCTGCGGAAGAACAGGCGCGTGAAGGTGATGAAGGTGAAGGTCTGCGCCACGCCCCAGATATAGCCCAGGTGCTTGTGTCCCCGGCCGCCCCGGAGCTGGTAGACATAGCGCACGAGCGTACCCGCCCACACGAAGAGCGCCCAGACGAACAGCAGGTTCCAGACCGGCGCGCCCACCGTCCAGTGCAGCACGCCGAGCAGCGCCGTCAGACCCGAGACCAAGCCGAAACGCAGGTTCCAGCCCATCTCCTTCCAGAACTGGTACACCACCAGGCCGATGCCGTTCAGGCCGCCCCAGATGATGAAATTCCACGAGGCGCCGTGCCAGAGGCCGCCGAGCAGCATCGTGATGAAGCGGTTGATGTTGGCGAGGATCTTCTTGCGCCGTTCCGGCTTGAAATGCCCCACGACGCCCAGGCCTGCGGCCAGGCCGACGAAGACCACCGACACCACCCAGCTGCCGGACAGGATCACCGCGATCACGGCGAAGAGCACGATCCAGAAGAAGGTGCCGAAGGTGGCGTTGCGGTTGCCGCCCAGGGGGATGTAGAGGTAGTTCTTGAGCCAGTTGCTCAGCGACATGTGCCAGCGCCGCCAGAAGTCCTGCGGGTTGGAAGCCTTGTAGGGTGAATTGAAGTTCTGCGGCAGGTAGAAGCCCATCAGCATCGCCACGCCGATGGCGATGTCGGTGTAACCGGAGAAGTCGGCGTAGACCTGCAGGGAGTAGCCGAACAGCGCCGAGAGGTTCTCGAATCCCGTGAAGAGCTGGGGATTCTCGAACACGCGGTCGATGAAGTTGACCGCGATATAGTCGCTCAGGATCAGCTTTTTAGCCAAACCGTTCAGGATCCAGAACACGGCGATGCCGAACTGCTTACGCCCCAGGAAGAAGGGCTTGTAGAGCTGCGGGATGAACTCGCTGGCCCGCACGATCGGGCCCGCCACCAGCTGCGGGAAGAAGCTGACGTAGAAGCCGAAGTCCAGGATGTTGTCCACCGGCTTCACCTGTCCGCGGTACACGTCCACGGTGTAGCTGATCACCTGGAAGGTGAAGAAGGAGATGCCCACCGGCAGCACGATGCTGTCCACGCTGAAGCGCTCCGCGCCCGCGAGGGCGTTGCCCAGCATCCCGAACACGTTGACGACCTTGAGCTCCAGTCCCGTCAGGGAATGGACGAAGTCGGCGAAGAAGTAGGAATACTTGAAGTAGCACAGGATCAGCAGGTCGATGCACACGCTCAGGATGAGCCAGGCCTTCTTGCGGCCCGGATGCGTTGCAGACGCGATCCGCCGCGCGATGCAGAAGTCCGAGCAGGTCACGAAGAGCAGGATCAGCACCGACAGCCCGCTGGTCTTGTAGTAGAACACCAGGCTGACGAAGAACAGGAACGCGTTGCGCAGCAGGCGCCGGTCGCCGATCAGGGCGAACACGGCGTAGACCAGGGCGAAGAACGCCCAGAAATAGAACTGCGTGAACAGCAGCGGCGAGTTCGGGTCGAAGCCGAACAGGCGCTGCACAAATCCCCAGATACCGCTCAGATCCATCCCTTATCGATTCCGTTTGTCCGCCATCAGCGCCTCCACGAAGAGGTCGCCCAGCAGCTTATATCCCACGTCCGTAAAATGCAGCCGGTCGTTCTTGGCCAGGCCGGCGTCGCGCCACCGCTCGACGGTATGCGCGCCGCCCATCACGCCATAGAGGTCCCAGACCCCGGCGCCGTATTCTTCCGCCAGCTCCAGCATCGCCTGCCGGACAGCCTCGCCGTTGGCGTTCCAGGCCATCCCGCGGCGCACGTAGCGGTAGCTGTCGTTGTTGGTCACGAAAATGAAGGCGCATTCCGGGCTCACCCGGCGCACCATCTCGATCAGGCGGCGGTAGTTCTCCTTGAATTTCTCCGGCTTGAACTCCCTGGCGCTCGTGGCAGAGTCGTTAATGCCTACCGCCAGGATGGCCAGGTCCGGATGCACGAGCTGCAGGTCGCGCTCCAGGTCCTCGCACTTGTCGAGCCAGGACGGGAGCGCCGCGCCGTTGACGCCGGAGGCGAAATAGTTCACGCCAGGCCGCCAGCTCAGCGGCTGCAGACCGTTCAGCGTGAATTCCTCCCCTGCGGGGATGTGGAAGCGCACCACCACGCTGTCGGTCGGCGCCGGCAGGTCGAAGAGGTAGCTGTGCGTGGCCGCTTCGAAGTCGAAGCGCAGCGTGTCCGCGAGGCAGAGTATATAGGGATAGGCGCGGTCCGAGGAGCCGTAGCCCAGCACGCGCACGCTCTCGCAGGACCAGCGGGAGGAGCCGTCCACATTGAGGCGGAAACCCACCGAGGCGTCCGGGCTGGCCGTGCGCGCGCCGTAGCCGGTCACCCCGTAGCGGGGCCGGCGCAGGTCGGAGTTGCGCGTCAGGATCGGCGCCTCCCATTCGCCCGTGGCCGAGATGCTGTAGGACTTGTCGTAGTTGGTGCCCGCCAGCTTGAGCGGGAACAGGAAGCCGCGGTCGCCCCGGACCGTCAGCGAGTCGATGCCGTTCATGATCCGGTTGGGGAAGAAGGCCGCCTGCACATGCGAGCCGCCGATGTGCCAGACGTTGACGTTGCCCCGCCCCGTGGCCACCAGCGTGTCGAGCTTGGCGTAGAAGAGGTCCTGCGCCGTCCGGGAGCCCGGGAAGAGCAGCACGGACGCTTCCGCGTGCACGCAGTCGGGCAGCGGCTGCGCGGAAGCTGCGATGCCGAAGCAGAGCGCGGCGAGCAGGGTGAGTCTCCTAGCGGTCATTCTTCTTCCGGAAACGGTAGTAGTCGTAATACAGGAAGAGCGCGTCGCAGAACATGTCGCCGATCTTGCGCGAGCCGGCGAGCGTGAAGTGGACGTAGTCCGAGCCGGCCAGCGCCGGGCGGGCCTTGACCCACTGCACCATCGAGTTCTCGCCGCCCATCACGCCGTAGATGTCCCAGTAGGCTGCGCCGCTCTGCGTCGCGGAGACCTTGAGCGAGTCCACGAAGCCCGGCAGCATGGGGTAGGTCTGCCGCTTGCCGGCCACCGTGGTGGACATGTCGGACGGGCCGATGAAGACGACCTTCGCCTGCGGCGCGATGCCGCGCAGGAAGCGGATCTGCTTGCGGACCGACTCGAGGTAGCCGGAGATGGCCTTGTCCGTCTTGAGGTACGGCACGCTGTTGCCGCCGTACTGCAGGAGGATCAGGCGGACGTTCTCCTCCTTGTAGAAGGCGCGCAGCTGCTCACGGTCCATCGTGGTGAAGATGGCGCCGGACGAGCCGCGCATCGCCACGTTGTCCATCCGCACGCCGGTCTTGCTGTCCAGCAGGATGCCGTAGAGGTCGGCGCTGCCGGCCACGGTCAGCGAGGCGCGCGCGGAGCTGTCCGGAAGATCGAAGCGCACGAAGGAGAGCGCGCCTTGACCGGGGGCCACCTCGCGCCGGTCGCCCTTGCTCGTCACGGAGAGGGAGCTGCGGAGGTTGCCGGCCACGAGCGTCATCCGGTCGAAGGTGCTCTGGCCCTTCTCCTTGCGCCGGATCGGGTAGAAGGAGAAGGTGGACACGGTGTCCAGCCGGACGAAGTCGGCGTAGGGGCCGTACTGGCGGATGCCCGCCCGGTACGACGCGTCGCCGTAGTTGAAGTAGCGGCGCAGCTCGGCGGTGCTGCCCTCGCCCACGCGCGGCGTGGCGTACTGGCGGGCCGGCATCATGCCGGGGCCGCTGCCGCCGAAGCGCTCCTGGAGCCGCTCACGGATCGTGCCCGTGATGCGGTCTTCCTCAATCTGCGAATCGCCGTAGTGGACGATGCGCAGCGGCGTCTGCTCCGCGCCGTCGAGCGCGGCGAACAGCGGGTCGAAGAAGCTGACGTCGTCGCCCGGCAGGTAGAAGCGGGCCGGGTCTTCCTTGAAGAAGGCCTGGAACTCGTGGCGCCGGGCGGACAGCTTCCGCTGCTCGATCAGCTCCTCGGGCGAGAGGCCGGCGCCGCTCTCGGCGGCGGAAAGGACCTCGCTCAGCTGCGGGAAGCGCAGCCCGAGCACGCCCTCTTCCGGCATGACAGCACAAATGATGGCCAGGACGGCGATGATGCCGAACAGGAATATGACGATCCGGGATCTTCTCATGCTTCTTCTTTCCAAACTTTGAGGTACTCCTGCAGAGCCCACATCTCGTCGCGGTAGTGGGCGGCCTGCGCGAAGTCGAGGTCGGCCGCGGATTTCTTCATCCGCCGGCGGTCCTCTTCGATCATCTTTTCTACCTGGGCGCGCGACATCGAGCGGATCACCGGATCCTGTAGCACGGCGGCCAGGTCGGCCGTGACGTAGCCGTCGCGGAAGGCCTCGCCCGCCACGCGCTTGGAGTCGTGGCCGAATCCCACGGACACCGTGCCGCGTCCGAGGTCGGACGGGTTCGGGATGTAGGTGGGATCGTCGTAGGAGTTGGCGGCGCTGACGCGGCCGGTCGTGCCGTTGGCGAGGCCCCGGGCCAGCGGCTTCCCGCCGCCGGGACGGGACGTCAGCTCGCCCGCCAGGATATTCTGCTTGACCTCCACCTGCTTCGGGGTGATGTGGTGGAGCTCGTTGTATTCGATCTGCTTCTTGCGCCGGCGGTCGGTCTCGCGGATGGTCTGCTCCATCGAGGGGGTGATGGAATCGGCGTACATGATCACGAGGCCGTGGACGTTGCGGGCGGCGCGGCCCGCCGTCTGCGTGAGCGCGCGGGCGGTCCGCAGGAAGCCCTCCTTGTCGGCGTCCAGGATGGCGACGAGCGAGACCGTCGGGATGTCCAGGCCCTCGCGCAGGAGGTTGACGCCCACCAGCACGTCGAAGAGGCCGTTCTTGAAGTCTTCGATGATCTCCACGCGCTCGGCGGTGTCCACGTCGGAATGGATGTAGCGGACGCGGATGCCGATGCGGCGCAGGTATTCGTCCAGCTCTTCGGCCATGCGCTTGGTGAGGGTGGTCACGAGCGTGCGCTCGTCCACCTCGGAGCGCTTGCGGATCTCCTCCACGAGGTCGTCCACCTGGTTCTTGGTGGGCCGGACCTCGATGGGCGGGTCCAGCAGGCCGGTCGGGCGGACCACCTGCTCCACCACCAGGCCTTCGGACTTTTCGAGTTCGTAGTCGGCCGGGGTGGCGCTCACGTAGATCTTCTGGCCGGTCAGGGCCTCGAACTCCTCGAACTTGAGGGGGCGGTTGTCGGCCGCCGCCGGGAGGCGGAAGCCGTAGTCGATGAGCACGGACTTGCGGCTGTGGTCGCCGCCGAACATGGCGTGGACCTGCGGGAGGGTGACGTGGCTCTCGTCCACGAAGGTGATGAAGTCCTTCGGGAAATAGTCGATCAGGCAGAAGGGGCGCTGCCCTTCCTTGCGGCCGTCGAAGTAGCGGGAGTAGTTCTCGATGCCCGGGCAGTAGCCCATCTCCTTGATCATCTCCAGGTCGTATTCGACGCGCTGCTTGAGGCGCTTGGCTTCGAGGCCTTTGCCGATGCTGTCGAAGTATTCCATCTGCCGGACGAGGTCGTCCTGGATGTGGGACACGGCGGCGGCGCTGCGCTCCTTGGTGGTCACGAAGTTGCCGGCCGGGTAGATGTTGATCTGTTCGATGTCTTCGCGCTTGGCGCCGGTCACGGGGTCGATCAGGCTCAGGGCCTCCACTTCGTCGCCGAAGAATTCGATGCGCACGGCATCGTCCGAGCCGCCCAGGTACACGTCGACGGTGTCGCCGCGGACACGGAAGGTGCCGCGCTTGAACTCGACCTCGGTGCGGTTGTAGAGGGCGTCCACGAGGCGGTACAGCAGCCCCGTGAGGCTGCGGGTCTCGCCGCGCCGGACCGGGACGGTCTGGGCGTGGAAGTCGTCGGGGTTGCCGATGCCGTAGAGGCAGGACACGGAGGACACCACGATCACGTCGCGCCGGCCGCTCAGCAGGGCGCTGGCGGCGCTCAGGCGCAGTTTCTCGATCTGGTCGTTGATGCTGAGGTCTTTCTCGATGTAGGTGTCGGTGGTCGGGATGTAGGCCTCGGGCTGGTAGTAGTCGTAGTAGGACACGAAGTACTCGACGGCGTTGTGGGGGAAGAAGGATTTGAATTCGCCGTAGAGCTGGGCGGCCAGGGTCTTGTTGTGGCTCAGGATGAGCGCCGGCCGCTGCAGGCGCTCGATCACGCCCGCCATCGTGAAGGTCTTGCCCGAACCCGTGACGCCGAGGAGCGTCACGTCGCCCACCCCTGCCTCAAGTGCGGAGCAGAGCTGGTCGATGGCCTCCGGCTGGTCGCCGGCGGGCTTGTATTCGGATTCGAGCTGAAATTTCATAAATCAAGCAAAGATAGCGATTCCCCGCTATCTATGCAACGTTCTTTGCGGCCCGGGAGTCCCGTTTCTCCGCTATCGTGCTTCAGTGGCTGACGCCTTCTCGCGCGACCCTGACGGGTGAACGGCTCCGAAACGGGAACTCCCGGCCCGCAGAATTATCCGATCAAGACCTTCTTGTAGCCGAGGCGGTGGAGCTCGATGGCGGCGCCGATGCGGTAGAGGACCGTGTAGGCGCGGGCGAGCAGGTAGAAGCCGCGCGCCGTCTGCGTCTCGACGCCTTCGTGCTGCAGCAAGCCGAGCACGGCATAGGCGCAGCTCTGGAGGGTCTCGGAGATCTTTTTGGCCTCCGGGCCGTCGAGCGGCAGGCCGAGGACGTCGCGCAGGATGTGCTCGTCCATGTCGTCCCAGCCGCGGGCGCCGTACCACTTGCGGTAGGGCTGGTCCTTGTAGCGCTTCCAGTCGGCGTCCCAGGCCCAGGCCACGCCCAGGCCGAGGAAGCCGGCCCAGGCGAGGGCGGCCTCTGGATATTCGTTGAAATTGACCACCGCGTCGGCGATGTAGTCCTTGATGTAGACGTCCCAGAGGCCGTCCACGTCGGGGCAGCGGACCAGATCGGCGGGGAGGAGCCCCGCGCCGCTGCAGATCTTGACCAGCCCGTCCTCGAGCAGCTGCTCGAAGCGGTCCAGGTCTTTGGTATCTTGCTCTTGCATTTAGATTCTGTGGATTTTGACGACCTGCTTGAGCGCGCCGACCTGCGAGAGGACCTTGTCCAGCTCGGCGCTGGACGGCACCAGCAGGCGGATGGTGATTTCATACGTGCCGGCGCGGAGATTCTCCTTGACGTTGAAGGCGCGCATCGACACGCGGAACTGGCCGATGATGTCCATGATGGCGCTGAGCACCGGATGGTCCAGGTCGGCTGTGACGGCCAGGGTGCACTGGAAGTCGCCCTGGCTGGGATTGTCCTGCCAGACGACCTTCTGGATGCGGTAGGGATAGCGCTCCATCAGCATGGCGGCGTTGGGGCACGACATGCGGTGGATCTTGATGCCCTCGGTGCGCGTCACGAAGCCGAACACGTCGTCGCCGAACACGGGGTTGCAGCACTTGGACATCTTGTATTCCAGGCCTTTGACGTTCTTGGCGTTGATGACGAGGATGTCGTCGGAGGTGGTGCCGGCGTAGCCCTTGGGCTTCGCGGCCTCCTCCACCTCGACGGCCGGCTGGGCGGGACGCTCCTGCCGGGCCTCCTGCTTCTGCAGGATGAAGGCCTTGATCTCGTTGACGTCCACCTCCTCGCGGGCGATGGCCGCCATGAACGGGAGGACGGAAGGATACTTGCGGGCCTTGAGGAACTCCATCATCCATTCGTCCGGGAACTCGAGTTTCCAGTTGCGCAGACGCCGCTCCAGGAGCTCGCGGCCATCCGAGGCGGCCTTGCGCTCCTCGGCGTCCAGCTCCTGCTTGATCTTGGTGCGGGCCTTGGACGAGATGACCCAGTTCAGCCAGTCGCGGTTGGGACGCTGGTCCTTGCGGGTCAGGATCTCCACCACGTCGCCCGTCTTGAGCTTCTCGCGGATGGGGACGGCCTTGCCGTTGACGCGGCCGCCAGTGCAGTGGCACCCCAGGCCGGAGTGGATATGGAAGGCGAAGTCCAGCACGGAGGCGCCGGCCGGGAGGATGCGCAGCTCGCCCGTCGGCGTGAAGACGAAGATCTCGCGCGACGGCGGGGACGGCAGGTCCTCCGGCGCAGCCTCGAAAGGATGCTCCAGCGCGTCGCGCACCGTCTGCAGCCAGCGGTCGATGGACGCCTCGTGGCGGATGCCCTTGTAGGCCCAGTGCGCGGCGTTGCCGCTCTCGGCCTCGATGTCCATCCGCCGCGTGCGGATCTGGACCTCGAGGGCCTGGCCCTTCTTGTTCTTGACGGTGATATGGAGCGACTCGTAGCCGTTGGGACGCGGCGTGGTGAGCCAGTCGCGCAGGCGCCTGGTGTCGGATTCGTATTCTTCGGTCACGTAGGAGAACACCTTCCAGCAGAGGTCCTTCTCCACCTTGGGATCTTCGTCGCAGTCGATGATGAAGCGGATGGCGAACACGTCGTAGATGCCCTCGAAGGGAACCTTCTGCACCTGCATCTTGCGGTAGATGGAGTAGGCGCTCTTGGTGCGGATCTTCAGCTTGTAGACGATCCCGGCGTCGGAGAGCTTCTTCTTCAGCGGCTCGATGAACTCAGCCGTGATCTGCTCGCGGTCCTTCTCCGTGGCCTTCAGCTTGTTGGTGATGGCGCGGTAGGACTCGGGGTCCGCATAGCGGAAATAGATGTTGCCCAGCTCGTTGTTGATGTTGTACAGGCCGAGCTGGTGCGCCAGCGGCATGTAGAGCATCAGGGTCTCGAGGAGTTTCTGGTCGCGGGAGGCCTTGGGGAAGAGCTGCAGGCTGCGCATCACCTCCAGCCGGTCCGCGATCTTGAGCACGGTCACGCGCGGGTCGGTGGAGTACTGGACGATGAGCTTCTTGTAGTTCTCCGCCTCCAGACGGGTGTCCTTGGGCTTGATGGTCGAGATCTTGTTGAGGCCGTCCACCAGCGTCCGCACGTCCTGCGGAAACGCGCTGATGTCCACGTCCTTATGGATACGCGTGGCTTCGTGCAGATAGACGGCGGCCACGCACACGTCCGGGAGGCCAATCTCGTCTTCGACGATCCTGGCCACCTGGTCCGGGTGTCCGATGAACGGGGTCCCGTCATAGCGGGTCTCGTCCTTCAGCGCCTCCAGCGCCACCGCGCGGGCTTTTTCGATCAAATTGTCCATCAGGACAAATATAGCAATAATTCCTAAGATTCGCCTCCAGGGTATGCAGATGGCCTGCAAGGGAGAACTGCCCCCAGCAAACCATGCCACCCTCGGCTTAGAGGGAGGGGCCCGCTTACGAAGTAAGTGGGAGGGGGAGCGAAGCGACGTTTGCAGGGGGCAGTTCTCCTTGCAGGCCGCTAAATCAGCTCTTGGCAGCGCGCGAGCGGCTGACCAGGAAGACGCCGCCGAAGACCAGCACGGCAGCGACGGCCTTCTGCCAGGTGAAGCGATCCATCCCGATGGCGATGCTCAGCGCCGCGGCGATCATCGGCTGGAGATAGGAATACATGCTGACCAGCGTGGGCCGCAGATGCTTCTGCCCCACCGGGATCAGGAAATACGCCACGAACGTGGCAAAGAAGATGACATAGCCGATCTCCAGGCCCACCTTCGGCGTGAAAGCGGCATAGTCCGTCGCCCACAGCCCCTGCCAGGAGAACGGCAGCGACAGCAACATCGAGAAGAGGAACATCCACTTCATGAACGTCACCACGCTATAGCGCGAAATCAGCGGACGGAACGCGCCCAGATAAGCCGCGAAGCTCATCCCGTTGACCAGCAGCAGCACCACGCCCAGCGGCTGCGTGCGGTCCACCGCGCCCGGCGCGTGCACGGAATTGAAGATCAGCAGCAACACGCCCGCCAGGCTGACCGCCACGCCGCCCGCCTTCTTGAACGTGATCGGCTCCCCCAGGAACAGGAAAGCGAAACACATCGTGTAGATCGGCGTCAGCGAGCCCAGCACCGCACAGTCGATCGAAGTCGACAGCCCGATGGCGAACAGGAAACTCAGCTGCGGGACAAAAAGCCCCAGGAAAGACGCCAGCACCATCCGCAGCAGGTCCTTCCCCGCCACCTTTTCCTTCGGGAGAAAGAGCGACAGGAGCCAGAACAGCGCCGTGGCGCCGACGGCGCGCAGCGTGAACAGCACCATCGGGGACACCGCGCCCGAATTGGCGATGTCCTTGTTGAAGACGATATTGAATCCGAAAATGGCGTAGGCCCCGGCCGCGGCCAGGTGCCCGCCGAACTTACTTCTTTCCATCCTTGGCCGGAACCACCCGCTTCTTCCACTTGTCGCGGGCCAGCTGCTGCATGTCGCGGACCGTGTCGTTCTCGTCCACGATTTCGCTGCCGAGCAGCGTCTCGATGACGTCTTCCAGCGTCAGGATGCCCTGGAAGCTGCCGTATTCATTGATGATGATGGCAATCTGCTCGTCCTTGGTGAGCATCTCGTCCCAGATCTGGTCGAGGGGCGTGTCCTCGTCGAAGGTCGCCACGTCGCGGCGGATGTCGCCGAGCGTGAGGTCGAACTTGTCCTCGGCCATCAGCTGGAGCGCCTCCATCCGCAGGATGTAGCCCGTGATGTACTCGTCGTTGTCGGCGTAGACCGGGATCCGGCTGTGGTGGCGGTAGCGCTTGTTCTTGTAGAACGCCTTCAGCGTCATGGACTCGGGCGCGATCTCGCAGACGACCCGCGGGGTCATCACGTCGAACGCCTTGACCTCGTCCATGCTGATGAGGTTCTGGATGATCGTGTTCTCGTCTTCCTCCAGGTCGCCCTCCTCCTCCGCGACGTTCGCCATCGCGCTCACCTCCTCGCGGGACACCGCGCTCTCCACCTCCTTCGGGGTGATGAGCTTGGTGAGGAGTTCGATGAGCAGCACGAGCGGGTACATCACGAAGATCAGCACCCGGATCGCGCGCGTGGCAAAGCCCATCAGGGACTTCCAGCGCGTGGTGCCGAGGGTCTTGGGGATGATCTCGGAGAACACGAGGATCAGGATGGTCATCAGGGCGCTGACGAGCCCGAACCATTCCGATCCGAAGATGATCGTTGCCTGTCGGCCCACCCCGGCCGCGCCGATGGTGTTCGCTATCGTGTTGAGCGACAGGATCGCGGCGATCGGCCGGGAGGAATCCTGCTTGTATTCCTTGAAGCGGGGTGCGGGCTTGTAGCCCTCTTCCTCCCGCATCGTGATGTAGGAGATCGGGGTGGACATCAGCGTCGCCTCCAGGATCGAACAGAGGAACGAGATGGCCATCGCGCCCAGCAGGAAAAGCAGCAGGAGTGCCATACAGGGGTCGGTTTAGAAATTAGAAAGTATACTTCACCATCAGCTGAAGCCGGTGGTTGCGGATCCAGTGGAGATTCTCCGTCGCGAGGCCGCGCACGTCGTTGGCGCCGAAGGAGCCGTACTGGACGCCCGTCAGCTCATACTCGAGACCGAAGGCGACCTTGCCGAGGTTGTAGATGAACTCCGGCGAGACACGGAACATCCGGTTCATGTTGGAGAAGCTGTTCTTGCTGAAGAAGAGGTGGTTCTTGTCGCTGGAGATCAGCTCCTTGGCGGTGCCGAAGTTGCGCACATAGCCGCCGAAGAGGACGAACTGCGCCTTCTTGCCGTAGCTGAAGGACACCCAGGAGGAGGAGTTGCGCGTGGGAGCGTACTCATAGCTGCCGTCTGCCGTGACGGAAGTGATGCCGTAGCCGCCGTTGAGGTTCATGTGCTCGCCGGCCTGGGCGAAGATGGTCTTTGCCTTGACGGAGAACAGGCCCTTGCTGTACTCGGCGTAAAGGAACGGGCTCACCGTCGTGATGCGGTCGGAGACCTTGTGCAGCCCGTCGTCGTGGCGCGGCTTGATGGACAGGACGTCCACACCGGCCTTGGCGGCGAAGCCGTTGGCCTTGTAGCCGAGGCCGAAGTAGACCTCCGGTGTGCCGGCGTACTTGATGTAGTCGGCGGAGGCGCCGCCCGGTCCGGCGGAGGTGTACTGCATCTGCCAGAGGGCGGAGGCGGTCAGGGTCAGCTCATTGGAGAGCTTCAGGTCCATCGTGGCCTGCGGGGTGCGGCTGAACGGGCCGAACGGGGCGCCCGTGTTGAGGGCGAAGACGTGCGGCATGTCGGCAGCCATCGGGTGCCAGGCCTGGCCGACCTTCAGGGAGAAGGCGTTCTTGTTCATCGTCAGGTAGGCCTGACGGAGGCGGAACAGGGCGGTGCCGGTCACGCCGGACACGCCGGCGTAGAAGTCGGCCTCCAGCTTGGCGCCGACCTTCCAGCCCTCGATCTGGTAGCCCGTCACGTCAAGTCCCAGACGGGACGTGATGGCGGCAAAGGCGAAGGTGTGCTGCGCGTTCAGGTCCTGCCCGTCGACCACGTTGCGGTCTTTCGGCAGGTAATAGAAAAAGTCTTCCGTGCCGTACACGCTCTCACGGGAATCGGCGACGGCGTAGTTGCGGATGAATCCGTACCACTTGAACTGGGTGTCCTGCGCGCCGGCGTTCAGGGACGCGGCCAGCAGGGCGACGGCCAGGATGAATTTCTTGCTCATATCAATAAATCAAAAACTGGTGGTCCCGGTCGGGGGACCACCAGAGAAAAGTCTTGGAATTAAGCGAACGGGAACAGCTTGGTCAGCCAGAAGTAGCCGAGCACGAAGCCGATGACACCGATCACGATGCCCACCTTGGTCATATCCTTGGTCGAGACCATACCCGTGGCGGACGCGATGGCGTTCGGCGGGGTGGAGATCGGGAACAGCATGGCGATGGAGGCGCACAGGGCCACGAACACGGTCATGGCGCGGGTGCCGCCGATGGCCAGGAACTGGGCGTTGTTGGCAGCCTCGGGATCGGCCATACCGGAAGCGATCACCATCAGGATCGGGATCAGCAGGGCCGCCGTGGCGGAGTTGGAGATGAAGTTGGACAGGAAGTAGCAGACCACACCGGCCACGATCATCACCAGCACGACGGACATGGAGCCGAACGGAATGGCGTCGATGAGCACCTTGGCCAGACCCGTGTCCTGCATCAGGTAGCCGAGGCAGAAGCCACCGGCGACGAGCCAGAGGACGTTCCAGTTGATCTCCTTGATCTCTTCCTTGCCGAAAAGGCCCGTGGCCGTGAAGACGCCGAGCGGGACCCAGGCCACGATGTTGGAGTTGATCTTGGTGAGGCTCTCCGTCGCCCACAGGAGGATCGTACCGACGAAGGTGATCCAGACGACATAGAGTTTCCAGTCTTTCTTGCGGGTGTTCTCCGGAATCTCGAGGACCAGTTTCTTGGTCTTGAACGGGAAGAAGAGGCGCAGGAGGAACCACGCGATGAGGATCATGATCAGCACGTAGGGAATCATATGGAGGCACCAGTCCGGGAAAGCGATGTCGAGGCCGGCCTGCTCCAGGGCGCCCTTGGCGGTCGCGTTCGGCGGGGTGCCGATCGGCGTGCCGATGCCGCCGAGGTTGGCGGCGACGGGAATGGACAGCGCCAGGCCGATCTTGCCCTTGTCATCGGCCGGGAGCTTGGAGAGCACCGGGGTGAGGAGGGCCAGCATCATGGCGGCGGTGGCGGTGTTGGACATGAACATCGAGAAGATGGCGATCATCGCCAGGAAGCCCAGGAGGACGATCTCCGGCTTGGTGCCGAAGACCTTGAGCAGCGCGCGGGCGATGGTGACGTCCAGGCCGTATTTCTCGGCCATGATGGCGAGCACGAAGCCGCCGAGGAAGAGCATCACCACCGGGTCTGCCATCGAGGACATGATCCGGCCGTAAGGGACGAGCGTGCCGTACTGCGGATCACACAGGAACCCGATGCCCTTGTTGGAAACGGTCAACAGGGCGATGAGGATCACCAGCAGGGAGGTGGTCCAGTTCGGGATGATCTCGCAGATCCACATCAGGGCGGCGAAGACGAACAGTGCGATAACCCGCTGTTGGACAACGGTAAGGCCTTCGATCCCGAAAGTGGAGACCGGAAGGGCCCAGAGAAGGATTGTGATGATCAGCACGATGGGCAGAAGCACACAATACTTGACAGAAAAAGTGCTGTTGGACATATAATTGATACTAACTACTTGTCTTGCCTGAAAGGCGGCGCAAATTTAGGCAATAAAAAGGTAAAAGCAAAGGAATCACCGGGATAAAAGAAGTCACGGCCCCGGGGTGATCCGCCGTCCTGTCCGGCCGGGCCCCGAAGCCGCGCTCTAAAAACACACTAACTTTTATCCGGATGCAAAATTAGATACCTCCCGATGAAATAAAAATCCCCATTTATGGCTATTTTTGCAGTATGGACAATCCGTTACTGGTTTCTTCCACCCTCCCCTTCGGGGCGCCGCGCTTCGACCTGATCCGCCAGGAGCACTATCTGCCGGCCTTCCGGGCGGCCATCGAGGCCGGCAAGGCCGAGGTGGACGCCATCGCCGCCAGCCCGGAGGCGCCTTCCTTCGCCAACACCGTCGAGGCCCTCGAATTCTCGGGCGCCGACCTGGACCGCGTCAGCGGCATCTTCTTCAACCTGCTCGAAGCCGAGAGCGACGACCGGATGCAGGAGATCGCCGAGGAGGTCTCTCCCCTGCTGACCGACTTCGACATGTACGTGTCGCTCGACGAGGCGCTGTTCGCGCGCGTCAAGGCCGTCTATGACGGCCGGAGCGCGCTGGACCTGGCGCCCGACCAGCGCAAGCTCCTGGAAGAGAGCTACAAGGGCTTCGTGCGCAGCGGCGCGCTGCTCGGGCCCGAAGACAAGAAGACTTATGCCCAGCTGGAGGAAGAACTCTCCCTGCTGGAGCTCAAATATGGCAAGAACGTGCTGGACGCCACCAACGCCTTCACCCTCGACCTCACGGACGAGAAGGACCTGGAGGGCCTCCCGCAATACATCCGGGACCTGGGCGCCCAGACCGCGAAGGAGAAGGGCAGGCCGGGCTGGGTGTTCGACCTTACGCACCCCAGCTACGTCCCCTTCCTGCAATATAGCGCCCGCGCCGACCTGCGCGAGCGGATGTGGCGCGCCTACAACGGCCGCGCCCTCGGCGGCAAATACGACAACGCCGGCGTGTGCCGGCAGATCGCCGACCTGCGCCGCCGCATCGCGCAGCTGCTCGGCTACGCCGACTGGGCGGCCTACGAGCTCGAGGACCGCATGGCCAAGGACATCGGCCACGTCCGCGCGCTGCTGGACCGGCTGATGGCGCCGTCGCTGCCCGCCGCGCGCCGCGAGGTCGCGGAGCTCCTCGCCTACGCGCAGGAGCGCGGCTACGGCGAAGCGCAGATGCAGCCGTGGGACTTCGCCTACTGGTCCGAGCGCTACCGCGCCGAGCATTTCGCGCTCAGCGACGAGCAGCTCAAGCCCTATTTCCGGCTGGAGGCCTGCATCGACGCCGTGTTCGGGCTCGCCACGCGCCTCTACGGCGTGCAGTTCGTCCCGCGCCCCGACCTGCCGGGCTACCACCCCGACGTGCGCGTCTATGACGTGCAGGACGCCGACGGCCGCCACCTGGCGCTCTTCTATGCCGACTTCTTCCCCCGCCCCGGCAAGCGCGGCGGCGCGTGGATGACCAATTTCCGGGAGCTTTCCGCGCCGGGCGGCGTGGAGCAGCGCCCGTTCGTGAGCATCGTCACCAACTTCAGCAAGCCCGGCCCCGACGCGCCCTCGCTGCTGACGCACGACGAGCTGACGACCTTCCTGCACGAATTCGGGCACGCCCTGCACGGGATGCTCGCCGAGGGGCGCTACCCCTCGATGACGGGCACCAACGTCGCCCGCGACTTCGTGGAGCTGCCCTCGCAGCTGATGGAGAACTGGGCCTTCGAGCCCGAATACCTCCGCCCCTTCGCGCGCCACTGGCAGACCGGCGAGAGCCTCCCGGAGGCGCTCATCCAGCGGCTCGTCGCCGCCCGCAACTACCACGCGGCCTACTTCCAGGTGCGCCAGCTCCGCTTCGGGCTGCTCGACCTGGCGTGGCACACGCTGCGCGAGGCGCCCGCCGACACGGCGGCGCTCGAGCAGCAGGCCTTAGCCGGCTGCGCCACCCTCCCCGACATCCCGGGAAGCTGCATCTCGACGGCCTTCAGCCACATCTTCTCCGGCGGCTACTCCGCCGGCTATTACTCCTACAAGTGGGCCGAAGTCCTCGAGGCCGACGCCTTCTCCCTCTTCCAGGAGAAGGGCATCTTCAGCCGAGAGGCCGCCGGCGCCTTCCGGGCCAATGTCCTCTCGCGCGGCAGCAGCGAGGACGAAGCCGTCCTCTACCGCCGCTTCCGCGGCCACGAGCCCGACCCTGACGCATTGTTGAAAAAACTGGAAATCATATAGCTATGGAACCGATCATCAACCACTTCACTGACAACGACCTCTACACGTTCACCTGCCAGTACTACATCCTCAAGACCTACCCGCGCGCCGAGGTGGAATACACCTTCTACGACCGCAACCACCAGGTCTATCCCAAGGGCTTCGACAAGCTCCTGCGCGAGCAGCTCGACCACCTGGCCGAGGTGACCATCACCGACGAGGAGATCGAGTTCATGAAGACGCGCTGCGTCTACCTGCCCCTGTGGTACTTCACCTTCCTGCGCGGCTACCGCTTCCGCCCGGGCGAGGTGGCCATCAGCCAGGATGCCGAAGGCCACCTGGAGATCAGCGTACGCGGCAAATGGTTCTCCACCATCATGTGGGAAATGCCCATCCTGTCCTGCATCAGCGAACTGATGCACGGCCTGCGCGGCGACTTCGAGCGCTACGACGCCGCCCTCGAGGAGGCGAAGGCGCGCGCGAAGACCGAGCGCATCTTCGGCAGCGGCCTCGTCCTCGGCGACATGGGCACGCGCCGCCGCTTCAGCTTCGCCCACCACGAGATGGTGGTCCGCGTGATGAAGGAAGTCTATGACTCCAAGCCGTCCTGGCCGGGCAAGTTCACCGGCACCTCCAACGTCTGGCTGGCAATGAAATACGACTGCGTGCCCCTCGGCACGATGTCCCACCAGCTCATCTCCTTCGAGGAGAACGTCAGCGGCGTGTTCGAGTGCAACTTCAACGTGATGAAGAAGTTCAGCGACGTCTACGACGGCGACAACGGCATCTACCTCTACGACTGCTTCGGCGACGAAGTCTTCTTCTCCAACCTCTCCAAGCGCATGGCCATGATGTACCGCGGCCTTCGCGTGGACAGCGGCGACGAGTTCGAGCAGACGGAGAAGATCATCGCGAAATACAAGTCCCTGGGCATCGACCCGGCCACCAAGCAGGTCTGCTACTCCAACGGCCTCAACATCGACAAGGCCATCGAGATCCACCAGTACGTGAACGGCCGCGTGCAGGACTCCTACGGCGTGGGCACCTTCCTGACCTGCGACGTCACGGGCGCAGACCCGATGAACATCGTGGTCAAGCTCACCCGCGGCCGCATCACCGAGCTCCGCGAATGGCACGACTGCGTCAAGCTCTCCTGCAACCTCGGCAAGACCCTCGGCAACCCCGAGAAGTGCGAATACCTCATCAAGCTCCTCAAGCAGCGCCCGGAATAACCCTTCCGAGCATGTAGGCCATACACCAAGAAGGGGGCCGGCAATGCTGCCGGTCCCCTTTGTCATATCGGTCAGGGATGGAGCTAGATGGTGCCCTGCTCGAGCATCGCCTGGGCGACCTTCATGAAGCCGGCGATGTTGGCGCCCTTGACGTAGTCCACGGTGCCGTCCGGCTGGGTGCCGAACTTGACGCACTGCTCGTGGATGGACTTCATGATGAAATGCAGCTTCTCGTCGACCTCCTTGCCGCTCCAGCTGATGTGCTCGGCGTTCTGGGTCATCTCCAGGCCGGAAGTAGCCACGCCGCCGGCGTTGACCGCCTTGCCCGGCGCGAACAGGATGCCGTTGTGCTGGAAGAAGTGGATGGCGCCCGGCTGGCAGCCCATGTTGGACACCTCGCAGCAGCACCAGCAGCCGTTGGCCTTCAGCTCCTTGGCGTCGTCCTCGGAGAGCTCGTTCTGGAAGGCGCACGGCAGCGCGATGTCGCACTTGACGCTCCACGCCTTCTTGCCGGCCGTGAAACGGGCCTTGTCCGGGAAGCGGGTCGCCATGTCCTCCACGCGGTCGCGGTTGGACGCGCGCATCACGAGCATGTAGTCGATCATCTCCTTCGTGATGCCGTCCGGCATCTCGCAGACGCCGTCCGGGCCGGAGATGGCCACGACCTTGGCGCCCAGCTCGAGGGCCTTGATGCAGGCGCCCCAGGCCACGTTGCCGAAGCCGGAGACCGCCACCTTGCAGCCCTGGATGTCCTTGCCCGCATGATGCAGCAGGTTCTGCGTGAAATAGAGCGCGCCGAAGCCGGTCGCCTCCGGACGGAGGATCGAGCCGCCCCAGGTGGCGCCCTTGCCGGTCAGCACGCCGGTGTTGTATTCGCGCGCCAGCTTCTTGTACATGCCATAGAGGTAGCCGATCTCGCGGCCGCCCACGCCCACATCGCCCGCCGGGATGTCCTGGTCGGGGCCGATGCACTGCCAGAGCTCCAGCATGAAGGCCTGGCAGAAACGCATGATCTCCTCGTCGGTCTTGCCCTTGGGATCGAAGTCGCTGCCGCCCTTGGCGCCGCCCATCGGGAGGGTCGTCAGGGCGTTCTTGAACGTCTGTTCGAAGCCCAGGAACTTGAGCATGGAAGGCGTCACGGCGCGGTGGAAGCGCAGGCCGCCCTTGTAGGGGCCGATGGCGCTGTTGAACTGAATACGGTATCCGGTGTTGGTCTGCACCTCACCCTTGTCGTCAACCCACGTGACGCGGAAGGTGAAAATGCGGTCCGGCTCGACCATCCGCTCGACGATCTTCGCCTTTTCGAACTCGGGATGCTGGTTATACACTTCCTCGATGGATTCGAGAACCTCCTGTACCGCCTGGAGATATTCACTCTCGCCGGGATACTTGGCCTGGAGACGGGCCATAATGTCTTTCGTCTTCATTATGACAGTTTTAGTGTATGTAGTGTATTGGTTATTTCACTTCCCAGGTGGAGCCGCTGTGCAGCAGCTCGTCCACGCTGTGGATCTTTGATCTGGCCATCACGTCCTTGACCTGGTCGCGGACGCCGTCGTCGTAGGTGATGTCCTTGACGTCGCGGATCACGCCGAGGGCCACCGGATAGTCCGGGCCCTTCATGTCGGCCAGCGCCATGTGGATGCCGATGTTGTCGGTGTGGGCGTCGTGGACGAGGATGTCCTCCTCCGTGAAGCCGCCCTCGCCGATGTGCACGGCACGGATCTTCTTGCCGTCGTAGATCAGGCCGCGGTCGCGGTCCTTGCCGAAGATCATCTTCTCGCCGTGGCGCAGGACGATCGTGTGGTCGGCCTTGACGGCCGGGTCGGACAGCTCCTTGTGCGCGCCGTCGTTGAAGATGACGCAGTTGGTCAGCATCTCCATCACCGAGCAGCCGTCGTGCAGGGCGGCGGCGGTCATGATCTCCTCGTTGAGCTTGAGCTCCACGTCCAGCGAGCGGGCGAAGAAGGTGCCCTTGGCGCCCAGCACGAGCGAGCCCGGGTTGAACGGGTGCTCGACCGTGCCATAAGGCGAGGTCTTGGTGATCGCGCCGAACTTGGAGGTCGGCGAATACTGCCCCTTCGTCAGGCCGTAGATGCGGTTGTTGAAGAGGATGATGTTGATGTCGATGTTGCGCCGGATGGCGTGGATGAAATGGTTGCCGCCGATGGCGAGCGCGTCGCCGTCGCCGCAGGCCTGCCACACCGTCAGCCAGGGGTTCGCCACCTTGATGCCGGTGGAGACCGCCGTGGCGCGGCCGTGGATGCTGTGGAACCCGTAGGTGTCCATATAGTAAGGAAGCCGGGAGGAGCAGCCGATGCCGGACACCACCACGTAGCGTTCCTTGTCATAGTTGAGCGCCTGGCTTACTTTGGGGAGGGCCCGCTGCAGCGCCGCCAGCACGGCGTGGTCGCCGCAGCCCGGGCACCAGCGGACTTCCTGGTCGCTCTTGAAATCTTTGAAAGTCAGTGTTGCCATAATCTACATCTCCTTCTGGATGGCCGCGACGAGCTCGCTCACGAGGAACGGCTGGCCCTGGACCTTGTTGAACTTCTCGATCCGCCGGCCCGGGAACTGCGCCCGGAGGTAGTCGGCGAACTGCCCGCTGTTGAGCTCGCACACGAGGATCTCCTCGAAATGGGAGAAGACCTCCTCCGTGTTGGCCGGAAGCGGGTTGATGTAGTCGAAATGGACGTAGGACACGTCCCCGATCTCGCGCACGGCGGAGAGGATGTGTCCGTAGGTGCCGCCCCAGCCGACCACCAGCAGCTTGCCGGAGGCGGGGCCGTTGAGCAGCTCCAGCGCCGGGATGTCGCGGGCGATGCGCGCCACCTTCTCGGCGCGCTCCGCGACCATCAGCGCGTGGTTGGCGGGATCGGTGGACAGCACGCCGGCGTGGTTCTTCTCCAGGCCGCCGACGCGGTGCTCGAAGCCCTTCTGGCCCGGCAGGGCCCACTGGCGCACGAGCGTCTCGGGGTCGCGCTCGAAAGGCTTGAACTTCTCCCCTTCCGGCAGCACGCCGCGCACGAAGGGGGGCTTGATCTCGGGATAATCCGCCATCGCGGGAATGCGCCAGGGCTCCGAGCCGTTGCCCAGGAAGCCCTCGGAGAGCAGCAGGACCGGGGTCATGTGCTCGAGGGCGATCTTGGCGGCCTGGAAGGCGGCGTCGAAGCAATGCGCGGGCGAATGGGCGGCCACGACGGCCATCGGGCATTCGCCGTTGCGGCCGTAGAGAGCCTGGTTGAGGTCGGACTGCTCCGTCTTGGTGGGCAGGCCGGTGGACGGGCCGCCGCGCTGGACGTCCACGACGACCAGCGGCAGCTCGGCCATCACGGCGAGGCCCATCGCCTCGGACTTCAGGGAGAGGCCCGGACCGGAGGTCGTGGTCACCGCCAGGCTGCCGGCATAGGCGGCGCCGATGGCGGTGCAAATGCCCGCGATCTCATCCTCGGCCTGGAGCGTCTTGGCGCCCAGGCTCTTGTGGAGCGCGAGCTCCTCCAGGATGGCGGTGGCCGGCGTAATCGGATAGGAGCCGCAGAAGAGCGACAGGCCCGATTTCTCGGCCGCGGCGAGCAGGCCCCAGGCCGTGGCCTGGTTGCCTGTGATATTGCGGTAGGTGCCCTTCTCGAGCTGCTCCGCAGGGGCGACCGTATAGGTGTTGGGAATCGCCTGGATGTTGGCGGCGTAGTTGAAGCCGTCGTTGAGCACCTTCTTGTTGGGGGCAATCACCTCGGGGTGCTTCTTGGAGAACTTCTTCTCCAGATAGGCGTAGATGTACTCCAGCGGACGGCTATAGATGTAGCAGGCCATGCCGAGGGTGAACATGTTCTTGCACTTGAGGATGGACTTGGGGTCCATCCCGCTGTCCTTGAGGCTTTCGCGGGTCAGGGTCGTGATCGGGGCCACGATGAGCGTGCGGTCCTCGACCCCGAGCTCCACGAAGGGATTGTCGGTGGTGAAGCCCGCCTTCTTCATGCCCGCGTCGTCGAACGCATCCTCGTCCACGAGGATCATCGCGTGGCGCTTGCACCACTTGGCGTTCGCCTTGAGGGCCGCAGGGTTCATCACGACCAGCAGGTCGCAGAAATCGCCCGGCGTAGATACTTTTTCGCTGCCAATGTGAACTTGGAAACCGGACACGCCCGAGACGGTCCCGTGCGGGGCGCGGATCTCGGCCGGATAGTCCGGAAAGGTAGAGAGGCCATTGCCATAGATGGCTGACATATCCGCAAAAAGAGACCCGGTGAGCTGCATGCCGTCACCCGAATCTCCAGCGAATCTGATTACAACATCTTTGGCGTCAATGACTTTGTGTTGCATCGCGTATGTTTAGTGTAGATAATTGTGTGGTTGTAGTGGTTCAGGTTGGAAGAAAAATCCCATCCCCGCCTGGGGGATGGGATCGCATGATTCGGCTTACTGCTGGGCGGCTGCCTGCTGGGCCTGAAGCTCCGCGGCGAGGGACTCGAGTGTCCTGTCTTCCGGAATCCCGAGCATCTTGCGGGCCTCACCGGTCAGGTCCGTGCTCTGGGCCGCGTCGACATACAGCACGTTCTGCACGTCAAACACAAACACAAAGCCACCCTTCTTGGCGAGTTCCTGGATGGTCTCGTTGACCTTCTGGTAGATCGGCTGCATCAGCTGCTGCTCCTGCTGCTGGAGTTCGGCCTGCACGCTCTGGGAGAACTCCTGGAGGCGCTGCTGGATCTCGGTCAGCTCCTTCTCCTTGCTCTCGCGGACGGCCTGGGTCCAAGTGCTGGCCTTGGACTGGTAGGCCTGGTACTTGGAGTTGAACTCCGCCTGCATATCGTTGAAAGTCTCCTGGGCATCGTTGCTCGCAGCGGTCATCGTCTCGCGAGCTTTGGCCATCTCAGGGCAGAGCTGGACCAGCTCGGTGGTATTCACGTGCGCGAATTTCGGCTGGGCGAAAGCGGTCACTGCAGCAAAGGCAGTAGCGACAATCAAAACAATCTTTTTCATTTCTGTAATTAATTTTAATGTGTTTTCAATTTCAATTTTAGAACTGCTGGCCGAGAACGAAGTGGAAGTGGCTCCTGGAGCCGGCGGGGCCGTCAAATCCATAGCCCCAGTCACATCCGATCAGACCAACCATCGGTAAGAAGATGCGAACACCGACGCCAGCGCTGCGTTTGATCTGGAAAGGATTGAAATCCTTGATGTCAGCCCAGCAGTTACCGCCCTCCAAAAACGCCAGGGCGTAGATGGTGGATTGCGGCTGCAGCATCACCGGGTAGCGGAGTTCGATGGTGAACTTGTCATATACGTTGCCGGAATACACCGGATCGGAACTGTACGGCGAAGAAAGGCGCGGGGTCAGCGAGTTGTTCTCGTAGCCACGCAGGGCGACCAGTTCGGAACCGTAGGTCATGTAGCCCATCATGCCGTCGCCGCCCACGAGAAAGCCCTCGAACGGGGAGTAGCCCCAGTTGCGGTTGTAGTAGCCCAGATAGCCGAACTGCGCACGCGTCATCAGGACGAGGTCGCCGGCGATGCGGCTGTAGGTGGCGGCGGAGAACTTCCACTTGTGGTATTCGATCCAGCGATAGCGCTTGTCGGCGGACCAGTTGTCGTAGTTGATGTCCTTGTAGCTGTTGACAGGCACCTTGTTGCCCTTGGCGTCGTAGTCAAACTTGCGGAGCAGCGAGAACGGCGGCGTCAACTGCAGCGAGAAGGAGAACTCCGAACCGGTACGCGGATAGATCTGCTGGTCGGTGGAGTTGCGCACGATATTGAGCGTGTAGTTGATGTTGTTCGTCATACCGTCGTTGAAGAGGAAATAACCTCCGTACCAGTCGTTGAGCTTGTAGGTCTGCCAGTTGAAGCCGTGGTACATGACGAAATAGTTGTCGGGCCACTTCAGGCGGGAACCCAGCGAGGCGGAGAATCCGAAAATCTCCATCGAGCGGTTGCTGGAGAAGAAGTTGTAGGCCGCCGCGTCCAGCGAGGACATCGAAGAGTAGGCGCTGGTCTGGCGGGTATAATAGACGCCCAGGTTGAGCGAGGTCGGCTTCTTGCCGAAGAGCCAGGGCTCGGTGAAGCTCGCGTTGAGGGACGTATAATAGGCGCCGTTGGTCTGGAAACGGAACGACAGGGTCTGCGCGTCGCCGAGCGGGACCGGGCGCCAGGCGCCCTTCTCGAACATCCGGTGCGTGGAGAAGTTGTTGAACGCCACGCCGACGGTGCCCACGAAGCTGCGGCCGCCCCAGCCGCCGGAGACCTCCAGCGTGGAGGACGGCTTCTCGGTCACGTTGTAGACGATGTCCACGGTGTTGTCCAGCGCATTGGGGAGGATGGACCAGCCAGAGTTCGGATCCATGATGGCTTCCGGGTCGAACTGGCCCAGGGACGCGATCTCACGGATGGAACGCTCGAAGTCGGACTGGCTGAAGAGGTAGCCCGGACGCGTGAAGAGCTGCCGGCGGACGACCTTCTCGCTGGTCAGGTCGTTGCCGTTGATGACGATATTGTTGAGCGTGGCCTGCTTGCCCTCGCGGAGGCGGAGCTCGATGTCCACGGAATCGTTCTGGATGTTGGTCTCGACGGCGTTGATGTCGAAGAAGAGGAAGCCGTTGTCGCTGTAGAGCTTGCGGACGTCCATCTCGTTCTGCTTGCCGCCGCCCCGGAGACGGTGGTCGAGCGTGACCATGTCATAGACGTCGCCCTTCTTGATGCCGAGGACTTCGTTGAGCACGTCGGTGCTGTAGACCGAGTTGCCGGTCCAGGTCACGTCGCGGAAGTAGTATTTGTCGCCCTCCTCGAACTCCATGTCGATGGCCAGGCGGCCCGGCTCGACGAAATAGACGGAGTCGCGCACAAGCCGCGCGTCGCGGTAGCCCTGCTCGTTGAAGGCGCTCAGGATCGCGCGCTTGTCGTTGAGATATTCCTTCTCGTTGAACTTCTTGCTGTGGAAGAAGTTGTAGAACTTGTTGGATTTGGTCTTCTTCATCGAGCGCGCGAGCTTGTATTCCTTGACGTGCTCGTTGCCGATGAAGTTGATCTCCTTGATGCGGACCTTCTGGCCCTTGTCGATGGCGAAATTGACCCGGATGGCGTTCTTGATGACGCTGTCGCGCTGCACCTCGGCCTTGACGTCGCAGAGCAGGAAGCCCTTCTCGGCGAAGTAGCGCTTGATGATGTCGGCGGAGGTCTTCTCCACATACTCGGAGAACTCGCCGCCACGGCGCAGGTTGAGGCGCTCCTCGATGTCCTTGCGCTCGCTGGTCTTGACGCCGGAGAAGGTCCAGCGCGACACGCGCGGACGCTCCTTGATGCGGATCACGAACCAGGCGGAGTCGCGCTGGGCGTTGAGGCTGTCCAGCTCGATGGCCACGTCCTCGAAGTAACGCTGCAGATACAGGCGGCGGACGACGTTGGAGATGTCGTCTCCCGGGACTGTGACGGACATGCCCTTGTGCATGCCTGTCTGGTTGATGATCTGCTGTGAACCGAAGATCGTGTTGCCCTCGACCGAAATCCCCGCGATAACGTATTTCTGCGGATGGTTGTAATCCACTTCAACCCCGCCATCCTGCGCCCGGAGCAGTGCCGGAGCAAGAAGCAGCGCCAGAAGCGTCAAAATCCGTCCAATTCTCATATGCATTCGATAAATATGCAAATATACCCATTTATTTGATTTTTCCGAAACGCCGGTCCCGCGAAGCGAACTCCTCCAGGGCCTTCAGGTACGCCTCCTTGCGGAAGTCGGGCCAGAACGTGTCGGTAAACACAAACTCGGTGTATGCCGTCTGCCAAAGTAAATAATTGCTGATTCTCTTTTCTCCCGAGGTGCGGATCAGCAAGTCCGGATCCGGGAGGCCAGCGGTCACCAGGTAGCGCTCCAGGTCTTCGGGGCGCGGCCGTTGCCCGGGATGGTCAATCAAATCGTGTGCCATTTTCTCGGCCGCCTGCAGAATATCCCAGCGCCCGCTGTAGCTCAGGAAAAGGATCATCGTGAGCGACCGGTTGCCGGCCGTTTCCGTCATGGCGCGGTCGATGTCGGCGTTGAGCTCGTCCGACAGGCGGGCGCGGTTGCCCAGGACGATGAAACGGACGCCGTGGCGCTGGAAATTGTCGAGCTCGGCCAGCATCGCGCGGCCCATCAGTTCCATCAGCGTCCGGACTTCCTCTTCCGGGCGTCCCCAGTTCTCCTCGGAGAAAGCGAAGAAGGAAACGTACGGGATGCCCCACTCCACGGAGGCCTCCATCACGGCGCGGACACTCTCCACGCCCTCGAAATGTCCCTGCACGCGCTCTTTGCCACGGGCCTGGGCCCAACGGCCGTTGCCGTCCATGATAAAGGACACGTGTTGCGGGAGTCTGGTCGGTATCTGCATACTCGGGGATCAGTCTTGGCTGCCGCCGTTCCGGACGTCTTCGCCCCAAAGCAGGCGGGAACGGAGCGCATTGATGAAATTGGATTCGCGCAGCCGGATGCGGCGCAGGCGCATCGGGGCCGCGGCCACCTCGATCCGGGCACCGGCCGGGACCGTGTAGTGGCGGTTGTCCATCGACAGGACCGCGTGGGAGTCGCGCGAACGGAGCGTGATCGACAGCCGGGACGTCTCCGGCACGATCAGCGGGCGGACATTGAGGTTGTGCGGCGAGATCGGGGCCACGATGAAGACCTTGGTCTCCGGCAGGCAGATCGGGCCGCCCACGCTGAGGCTGTAGGCCGTGGAGCCGGAGCTCGTGGCGACCAGCAGGCCGTCCGCCCAGTAGGTCGGCAGGGCCTCGCCGTCCACGCACACGTCCACGCCGAGCATCGAAGGGCTCACACGCGAGACGCTGATCTCGTTGAGCGCGAAAGGCCAGAATTCCTCGGCGGGAAGGTCGTCGCAGCGGACCTGCAGCAGCTCCCGCTCCTCGACGCGCCAGTCGCCGCGCGAGAGCGCGTCGGCCACCCGCCCGGGGTCGTTCTCCGACAGGAAACCCAGCCGGCCGAAGTTCACACCCAGCACCGGGACGCCGGCGTGCACGGCAAGCCGCGCGCCCAGCAGGAAGGTACCGTCGCCGCCCAGGCTCAGCAGCATGTCCGTCTCCGGCTGGAGGTCGGACGGCTGCGCCACGGCATACAGCGTATGCCCGGCAGCGCGCAGACTGACCAGGAGGGCCTCCACGCGGGTGTCCCCCCTGAGCCGGTCTTTCTTGATGTAATAGGCCAGTCTCATTTTGAACGCCAAATTTAACAAATTGTTTACAATAATTATATAGAAATGCTTACTTTTGTGTAAGTAAAAAAGCACAGAAATGACTCGATTGAGCGTTAATATCAACAAGGTCGCCCTGATCCGCAACGCCCGCGGCGGCAACATGCCCGACGTGCTGAAATGCGCGCTGGACTGCGAACGCTTCGGCGCGCAGGGCATCACCGTGCACCCCCGGCCGGACGAGCGCCACATCCGCTACAGCGACGTCCGCACGCTCCGCCCCGCCGTGGCCACGGAATTCAACATCGAAGGCAATCCTACCGGCAGTTTCTCCGCCCTGGTCTGCGAGGTCATCCCCGACCAGGTCACCCTGGTGCCGGACGCCCCGGACGCCCTGACGTCCAACGCCGGCTGGGACACCGTCCGCAACCATTCCTTCCTCAAGCGCATGTGCGCCTCCTTCAAGGAGCGCGGCATCCGCACCTCCATCTTCATCGACCCCGACCCCAAGATGGCGGAGGGCGCCTTCAAGTGCGGCGCCGACCGCGTCGAGCTCTATACCGCCGCCTATGCCGCCGGCTACGCGCAGGACCGCGAGGCGGCCATCGCGCCCTATCTCGCGACCGCGCAGGCAGCCCGCGACCTGGGCCTCGGCCTCAACGCCGGACACGACCTCTCGCTGGAGAACCTGGCCTACTTCATCCGCACGATTCCGTGGACGGACGAGGTCAGCATCGGGCACGCGCTGATCTGCGACGCACTCTACATGGGACTGGAAACAACTATCAAGGAATATTTGTCGCAGATTCAGAATTTTTAACTACTTTTGCAATTCATGCACGAAAATTAAACAATAACTGATAAAATGAAGAAATTACCCCTTATTTTCAGCATCATCGCCCTCGCCGGCGTGATTGCGTTCGCCATCGCTGACCTCACCCGCGGCAGCAAGAAACCCGCCACCGTCGAGAGCGCCGACGCTCCTGCCCTGCAGGGAGAGGTCGTCTACTTCAACATGGACCGCGTCCTGCAGGAGTACGACCGTGCCAACGATCTGCGCAGCGTCGTCGAGACCAAGGTCAACAGCATCAACCAGGAGGTCACCCGCCGTCAGAACAAGCTCCAGAAGGACGCCAACGCCTTCTCCGACAAGATGAACAAAGGCCTGATGACCCAGTCCTCCGCCCAGGTCCAGTACCAGAAGCTCCAGGAGCAGGAAGCCAGCTTCAACACCTACGCACAGCAGAAGCAGCAGGAGATCCTCGAGGAGCAGCAGGTCATGCTGAACCAGATCTCCGATGCCATCAAGACCTTCGTGGACGCCTACAACGCCGAGAAGGGCTATGCGATGATCATCGCCACGCAGGGCGACATCCTGCCGATGCCGGTCGTCACCGCCATCGACCGCGACATCACCGACGAATTGATCGAGGGGCTCAACGCCGCCTACGTCAAGGAGAAGGGCAAAAAGGAATAAGGATTGAAGATCGCCATACTGTCCTGCTTCTACCCTTTTCGCGGGGGGATTGCCCAGTTCAACGCCAACCTTTTTGAAGAGCTGGGCAAAGAACACGACGTACGTGCGTTCAATTTCAGCCGCCAGTATCCGGATCTGCTCTTCCCGGGCAAGACCCAGTACGTGACGCCACAAGATACAGCCGTACCCATCGAGGCGGAAGCCTTGCTGGATACGGCTGATCCTTTCTCCTGGGGCCGGACCGCCCGCGCCATCCGCCGCTGGGATCCGGACGTCCTCATCGTCCGCTACTGGATGTCCTGGTTCGCCCTCTCGCTGGGCCACGTCGCCGCCCATAGCGGCCGACGGTGCAAGGTCATCGGCATCCTGGACAACGTCATTCCCCACGAGCGCCACTGGTTCGACAGGCCGCTCACGCGCCTGTTCCTGGGCACGCTCGACGGGGCGGTGACCCTCTGCGAGGAGGTCGGCCGCGACCTGAAGGCCCTGCGGCCGGACATCCCCCACGTGGTCCTGCCGCACCCCATCTACACCCATTTCGGGCCGAAACTGCCCCGCGCCGACGCGGAGCGCCTCCTCGGCCTGCCGGCCGGACGCCGGACGCTCCTCTTCTTCGGACTCATCCGCGAGTACAAGGGGCTGGACATCCTGCTGCAGGCCTTCGACCTGCTGGACGAAAGGTACCAGCTGGTCATCGCCGGGGAGCCCTACGGCTCCTTCGACAAGTATCAGCGCCTGATCGACGCCAGCCGCGATCCGGGCAGCATCCACCTCTTCCCCGACTACATCCGGGACGACGAGGTGAAGAACTATTTCTCCGCCGCCGACCTGACCGTCCTCCCCTACCGGAGCGCGACGCAGAGCGGCATCAGCTCCGTCTCCAACCACTTCGAAGTGCCGATGGTGGTCACGGACGTGGGCGGGCTCAAGGAGACCGTCGGCGACCGCGGCACGGGACTTGTCTGTGAAGAGGGCACGCCGCGATGCGTCGCCGACGCCATCACCCGCTATTTCGACGATCCTGCCCTGCAGGAGCGCCTGCACGCGGGCATCCTCGCCGAAAAGCAGCGGCTCAGCTGGAGCCGCTTTGCACACGACCTGACCGGCTTTGCCGAACGATTACAATAACAAAATTATGAAGAAAGCCAGCATCCTGCTCATTCTCATCTGCTCCCTCTCGTTCAATGCCTGCGCGCAGTGGTATCTGTTCCCCGGCAAGAAGAAACAGGCCGATCCGCCCAAGACCGCCGCGGACAGCACCCGGCGCGCCAAACCGGATTCGGCCCGGGTGCAGCCCGGCGCCGACACGCTGGCTGTGGCTCCCGCGGACAGCTCGGCCGTGACGGAGCCCGAAACGTTCGACGAGCCCTATGTGCTGGACCGGCCCGATGTGATCCACATCGGCCTGGCGCTGCCGCTGCAGGCTTCCGCCCAGCGGCCCAGCGACAATTTCCTGGATTTCTACAGCGGCGCCCTGCTGGCGCTGCGCGACCTGGGCGCAGCCGGCCTCCGCGCCGACCTGCAGGTCTTTGACACCGCCGACAGCAAGTCGCCGGTCCCGCAGTCGCTGATCGACGAGAACGACCTCATCATCGGTCCCGTCAGCTACGAGGAACTGGAGAGCAGCGCCCAGCTCTGCGGGCGCAAGGTCCTTGTCTCCCCGCTCGAGCCCAAGGCCGCCGCACTGGCTGAGCGCGGCCACGTGGTGCAGGCCCCGGCCGCCACGAACGCCCAGAACGACGAACTCGTCCGCTGGATCCGCGAAGAGCTGCCGACCGGCGATCCGCTTTATGTCATCCGCGACACCTCCACCCGCGTGCAGGGCGAACAGAGCGCCTATTTCCTGACTTTGCTGCAGGAACGCGGCGTCCGCTACCAGAGCGTCCTCTCCGTGCAGGACATCCCCTTCCGCAAGGGCGGGAAGGTCCGCGTGGCCATCGCCTCCGATGCGGAGAATTTCATCACCAGCACCGTCCGCGCGCTGAGCATCGAAGGCGCGCGCAACAACGGCGTCGTCCTCTACGGCACCTCCCGCCTGCGGACGAACGGCGTCAACCAGACCGACCTCCACAACACGGAGGCGCACCTGACGGTCTCCTACTTCGTCGACTACGAAGACCCGGCCGTGAAGCGCTTCATCCTGGCCTACCGGGCCCTCTACAAGAACGAGCCCGGCTCCTTCGCCTTCCAAGGCTATGACACGATGCACTACTTCGTCAACATGTGTTCCCGCTATGGCCGCAGATGGCACAAGAAACTGCCCGCCTACAGCGAGACGGGCCTGCAGGCGGACTTCCGCTTCAGCGACGATCCGGCCCGCGTCAACCAGGCCGCCCGCCGCATCGTCTACCTCCCCGACCTCACCACCGTCAAACTGTAATCCCCGACATGGTCAAGCATATCATTCTCTGGACACTGAATCCGGAACTGTCTGAAAAAGAGAAAGAAACCGTCAAAGCCGAAATCAAGGAAGGCCTGGAAGGGCTGGTCGGCAAGGTGCCGGGGCTGGTCTCCGTCAAGGTCCATATCGACGGACGCCTTTCCTCCTCCAACGCCGACCTGATGCTCGACAGCACGCTCGAGAGCGAGGAGGCCCTGAAAGGCTATGCCGTGCACCCGGCGCATGTCGCCGTGGCGAACGGGAAGGTCCGTCCGTATACGGTGCAGCGCGCCTGCCTGGATTTCGAAGAATAATTCCCTGATGATCAACCCTCCGAGAGGAGGGCTCGGGCGTTGGCGACGGCGGCATCGGAGATGGTGGCGCCGGAGAGCAGGCGCGCGATCTCCATCGTGCGCTCCTCGCCCTGCACCTCGCGGATGGTCGAGACCGTGCGGCCGTCGGGCTGGACGGACTTGGACACCACGAAGTGGGCGTCGCCCTTGGCGGCGACCTGCGGGAGGTGGGTGATGGAGAAGACCTGCATGTCGCGGCCCATTTCGCAGATCATCCGGCCCATCTTGTCGGCGACGCTGCCGCTCACGCCGGTGTCGATCTCGTCGAAAATCAGCGTGGGCATCCCGATGAAGCGGGCCATCATCGCCTTGAGGGACAGCATGATGCGGGACAGCTCGCCGCCGGATGCGCACTTGGCGACATCCGCCGGTCCGCGCCCCGTGGCGGAGAACAGGTAGGACACCCGGTCGGTGCCCGCGGCGCTCTCCGGAGCGGCGGCGACCGCCACGTCGAAGACGGCGCGGTCAAGCTCCAGGAAGCGGAGCGACTCCGTGATGGCGGCGGCGAAGCCGGGCGCAGCCTGGCAGCGCGACGCCGTCAGTTCCGCGCAGATGGCGCGGTAGCGGCCCTCCGCCTCGCCCACGGCCTTCTCGAGGTCGTGGATGCGGTCGTCGGCCGCGGTCGCGTCGAAGAGCGCTTCGTTGTAGCGCTCCCGCACGGCGACCAGTTCGTCGATGGACGCACAATTATGCTTCTTCAATAAACCGTAGAGCAGCGACATGCGCTCCTCCACCTGCTCCAGCCGCCCGGGCGAGAGGTCCACGCGACCGTCCAGCGTCCCGATCTCGGACGTGATGTCGTCGAGCTCGATCCGGGCGGATTCCAGGCGGGCCTGCAGGTCCGACACGGACGGCAGGTAATTCGCGATGCGTTCGAGGCTGCGGGCCGATTCCTTGAGGGCGGACACCACGCCGGGCGTCTCCCCTTCCGGCTCCAGCAGCGACAGGGCGCGCCCGAGCGCCTCCTTGATCTGCTCGGCGTGCGCCAGGCTGCGCTGTTCCTCCTCCAGGGATTCGAGCTCGCCCGGGACGAGCTTCGCCTCGTCCAGCTGGCGCCACTGCGCCTCGTTGTAGTCGCGGTCGGCCTGCAGGCGCGCCAGGCGCTCCCGCTCCGCGGCGAGCTGCGCGCGCAGGTCCTGCAGCGAGCGCCAGGCCTCCCGGCAGGAGGCGAGCCGCGCGCCGTTGCCGGCGAAATGGTCCAGCACCGACAGCTGGAAATGCGGATCGGTCAGCAGCAGGCTCTTGTGCTGGGAATGGATGTCCACCAGGCGCTCGGCCACCTGCTGCAGCAGGCCGACCTGGACCGGACAGTCGTTGATGAAGCTGCGCGAACGTCCCGACCGGGACACCACGCGACGGATCAGCAGCGTGCCGCCGTCCGCCTCCACGTCCGCCTCGGCCAGCAAGGCGTCCAGGGCTTCGTCCTGGCCGGCGAACTCCGCCTCGACCACGCAGGAGTCAGCACCCTCCTGGATCAGCGAAGCGTCCGCCCGGGCCCCTGAAAGCAGGGAAAGGGCGCCCAGCAAGATCGACTTGCCGGCGCCCGTCTGGCCCGTAATGATGACTAGACCCTCCGGAAAATCGATATCCAGGGCGTCTATCAGTATGTAATTCCTGATATGGAGACTACGCAGCACTGTCTTCCTGGGCTACCCGGTAGTAGAGGTCGCCGTCTTCGAACTCCGAGATGGCCACGAGGTCCGGCTTGGGCTGGCGCTCGTAGTACTTGGAGATTTCGATCTGCTCCTTGTTCTCGAAGACCTCGTCCATGGTGTCCCGCTCGCCGCGGAAATCTTCCAGCTTCTTGGCGAGCTCCTTCTTCTCGGCCAGGGCGATCTGGTTGGCGCGCTTGGCGAGGATGACGACAGTCTCATAAATGTTGCCCGTAGGGGCGGCGAGATCCTTGATGTCCCGCGTGATGGTATTGGTAGGTATTTTCTTTTCCATATCCCTAGTACGGCCGGAGCCGTCGCGAAAGTTTCAATTTTTTTCTTTCACCTTGTTGTAGAGTCCGTCCAGCTCCTTGCGGTAGCTGGATTCCGGATACTCGCCCACGAAATTGAGGTAGTCGTCCTGGAACACCAGGAAGCGCTCCTTCTGCTTGGACGGCACGCTCATCTCGGCGAACTTGTAGGACGCCATCGCGGTGTAGTAGAGGATGTCCTCGCGGTACACGTTGTCGGCGTCTTCCTTGAGGACGTTGCGCAGCGCCACGCGGGCGGCCTTGTAGTCCTCCATCTTGTAGTACAGCTTCGCGCTCTCGTAGGCCTTGCGGTCCAGCCGCTCGCCCAGCTCCTCCATCCGGTGGCGGAGGATGTCGGCGTTGGCGCCCGTCGGATGCGCGCGCAGGTACTCGCCCATGGCCGTGATGGCCGTGTAGGTCGGGGTCTGGTCCAGCTCATAGCGGAGCGTGCTGCGGTAGAGGCAGTCGATGCGCAGGAAGTCGGCGGTCTCCGCGAAGGCGCCCTGCGGGAAGTTGGACAGATACTGGTCGAAGTTGGTCTCCGCGGTATAGTAGTCCTTGAAGGAATAGTTGCTCAGGCCCAGGTAGTACAGCACGGTGTCGTGCCGCTCCGTGCCGTTGGTCAGCAGGGTCAGCGACTCGAAGACCGCGGCGGAGCGGGCGTACTTGCCGGCGTTGAAGTAGTCGAACGCGGCCTTGTACTTGAGGTCGAGGTCGGTGCTCTCGAGGATGACGTCATACTGCGACTTGCAGGACTGCAGGCCGGATGCCGCGACCAGGAGCACGGCGAAGGCTGTAAGGAGAGTGGATCTTTTCATCGCTTCAAATATTTTTCGGCGTCCAGCGCGGCCCGGCAGCCCGACGCGGCGGCGTTGACCGCCTGCCGGTAGACCGGATCCTGCACGTCCCCGGCGGCGAACACGCCCTCGACGTTGGTGCGGCTGCTGCCGCCCTCGGTGAGGATGTATCCGTTGGGATCGGTCGCCACCCACGGCGCGAAGAGCTCGGAAGCCGGGTGGTGGCCGATGGCCAGGAAGAAGCCGTCCACCTGTATATCAAAAACCTCGCCATCCTTGCGGACCAGGCGCGCGCCCGTCACGCCGGAGGCGTCGCCGAGCACTTCCTGCGTGTTGCAGTTCCACAGGATCTCGATGTTGGGGGTATTCTTGACACGCTCCTGCATGGCCACGGAGGCCCGCAGGACATCGCGCCGGACAATCATATAGACCTTGCGGCAGAGGCCGGCCAGGTAGGAGGCCTCCTCGCAGGCGGTGTCGCCGCCGCCTACCACCGCCACGTCCTTCTTGCGGTAGAAGAAACCGTCGCAGGTGGCGCAGGCCGAGACGCCCATGCCGAGGAATTTCTTCTCGGACGGCAGGCCGAGATAGCGGGCCGTGGCGCCGGTCGCGACGATCAGGGCGTCGGCCTCCAGCGTCTTCTCCCCGTCCACGGTCAGGCGGAACGGGCGGACGCCCAGGTCGACGGCCGTCACCACCCCGCGGCGGACGTCCGCGCCGAGGTTGACGGCCTGTGCCCGCATGTCGGACATCAGCTGGTTGGCGTCCACCCCGTTGGGATAGCCGGGAAAGTTCTCCACGACCGTGGTCGTGGTGAGCTGGCCACCGGGGGCGTTGCCCTCGTAGATGACGGGCGCCAGCGCGGCCCGGGAGGCGTATATCGCGGCGGTATAGCCCGCAGGGCCGCCGCCGACAATGAGACATTTGATGTGTTCGATATCCATAGTAGCTTACAAATATACACAAAATTATGCTTTGCGGCCCGGGCCCTTGCGGGTCGGGTGGCAGAGCAGCTGCACCTCGAAACCGTCGATCTTGTAGCCGCGGAAACGGCGGCCCTTGAAGTGGGCTTCCATCCAGGTCAGCAGCGCTTCGTCCTCCAGGTCGCGCCAGGTGCCGCTCTCCGTGTCGTAGAGATGCAGGTGCCGGCCGGTGCGCACGTCGAAGACCATCTTGCCGCCACGGCCGGACCTGCGTCCATAGACGCCCAGGTCCGCCAGGAGCGAGAGGATGTTGTACACCGAAGAGACGGCGATGTGCGTGCCGCCCTGCGCGTCTATCCAGGCCGCCACGTCCTCCGCGCCGGCGTGCACGAGGGCGCACATCGCCTCGTGGACCGCCGTCCGCTGCGGCGTGGCCTTGAGGTCGCGGTCGCGCAGCAGGCGCTTGAACTGGATCATGTCCGGAATGCCTGTCCCCTTCATGCCTAGAGCTCCTTGCGCCAGCGGGCCAGCGGGATGCCGAGCTGGCCGCGGTATTTGGCGATGGTGCGGCGCGCGACCTTGTAGCCGCGCCGCTCCATCTCTTCCACCAGCTGCTCGTCGGTGAGCGGTTTCTTCTTGTTCTCAGCGTCCACGCACTCCTGCAGGGCCTTCTTCAGCTCGCGGGTGGACACCTCCTCGCCCTCCTTGTTCTCCATGCCTTCGGAGAAGAAATATTTCAGGGCGAAGATGCCGAAATGCGTCTCGATGTACTTGCTGTTGACCACGCGCGAGATGGTGGAGATGTCGAAGCCGGTCTTCTCGGCGATGTCCTTGAGGACCATCGGCTTGAGGTCGGCTTCGTCGCCGGACACGAAATAGTCGTGCTGGTACTCCAGGATGGCGGACATCGTCTTGTTGAGCGTGTTCTGGCGCTGCTTGAGCGCCTCCACGAACCATTTGGCCGAGTCGAGCTTCTGGCGCACGAAGGTCGCGGCCTCCTTCTGGGCGCGCTCCGAAGAGCCCTTGGCCTCGATGAGCAGGTCCGCGTATTTCTTGTTGACGCGCAGCTCCGGCACGGAGAAGCGCGGCATCGTGAAGGACAGCTCGCCGTCGTGCTCCTCCAGCACGAAGTCCGGCACGATCTGCTGGGCCTGGTCGGTGTAGGTGTAGTCCACCTCGCCGCCCGGTGCGGGATTGAGCTTGACGATGCGTCCCATCGCCCGCTTGAGCTCGTCCTCGGAGAGGTTCAGGCGGGACATGATCTTCTGGAAATGCTTGTTGGAAAACTCCGTGAAATAGTCCTCCAGGATGCGCTCGGCGTTGATCACGTCGGGCGTCTGCTTCTTGGACTGCAGCTGCAGGAGCAGGCATTCGCGCAGGTCGCGCGCGCCCACCCCGGCGGGGTCGAACTCCTGGATCACCGCGAGCATCTCCAGCACCTCCTCCGGGGTGGTGCTGATCCCGGCGCGGAAAGCCATGTCGTCCACCAGCGAGTCGACGTCGCGGCGCAGGTAGCCGTCGGCGTCGAGCGAGCCGATGATGAAGGACGCCACGCTGTACTGCTCGGGGGTGAGGTTGCGGTAGCCCAGCTGGTCCATCAGGGTCTGGGTGAAGCTCTGCCGCACGGAGAAAGTGTTGTATTCGGGCCGGGGGTCCTTGCCCCAGTTGTTGACCCGGGTCTTGTAGGAGGGGATGTCTCCTTCGTCCGTAATCTCGTCCAGGGACACGTCCTTGGCGTCCTCGGCCTTCTCAGGGTCCGGCGTATCGTCCAGCACAGGATTCTCCTCCAGCTCCGTACGGATCCGCTGCTCGAGCTCCTGGATCGGGAGTTCGATCAGCTTGATCGTCTGGATCTGCAGCGGGGAGAGTTTCTGCTGCTGCTTGAGTTCGAGGCCCTGCTTGATCATCGCTTACAGTTCGTCAGGGTAGTCGGCGGGCCGGGTATCCGGGCGCCCGATCGTCGGATACTTGAAACGCTCCCGGACGATGAAGGCGTCCGGAAAATCCCCCTTGAGCTTGCGCAGGAAGGCCTCGGCCTCGATGCGCGTGCGGAAATTGCCGACCGTCACCTTGAAGTTGGGCGAAGAGAAGGAACGGTAGGCCTCGATATGGGGATACATCTCGTTGAAACGGCGGATCACCGACGCGGATTCTTCCCGCGCGGTGCGGTTGCTGGCGAAGAAGAGCCGGATACGGAAGCCGCTGTAGCTCTTGCCGGCGTTGGCGCTCACCTGGCGGTTCAGCGCCGCGCGCACGGCCGGCGTCTGCCGCACGACCACCTGCTCGGGCAGGGACGAAAAAATGTCGCGGCCCACCAGCGTGGAGTCCACCTGGACCTCGTCGCCGGCGTGCTCGATCTCGGACACCTCTTCCGTCTCGAGACTCTGCGCCCGCAGCGCGGGGACGGCGAAAACCAGCAGAACCAGCAACAGAAGTACTTTATTCAAGGGTTTGTTCATCATTTTGGGTTTGCATTCCGCGGAGCAGCGTGCTCAGCGGGATATCCAACAATTCAATATTCCTGCCAAAACCGCTGCGGAGCGAGGCGCGGCAGCGGACATCCAGCGTGATGTCGTCGAAACTGGCTTCGTCGCCCAGCAGCCGGAGCAGCCGGAACGGGTTGAAGCCCTCGGAGAGCCGGCCCCGGAGCGGAATCAGGTAGACCGAATCGCTGTGCCTGGGGATCGTGATCGTCTCCGAGGTCGCCGAGAGGGCGGGCTCGCCCTGGAAGCGGGCCTGCGCCTCCACCTGCGAGAGCTGGATGGCGACGGTAGGATTGTGCACGCCCACCTCGACCACCGCGGTCACGTCGCTGAAGCCTTCCGGCACGATCGAGACGAGCCGGACGGAAGTGATTGCAATGTCCTGGAAACCCCTGCTCTTGCAGCCGGAAAGCAGCAACGGCAGGAGAAGGGTCAGAAGGAGGGTCCGGGCAAACAGCTTCATTTGGTCTTTTGCTTTTTACTAACCTACAAAGATAAGAAAAAACTCTCTATCTTTGCGCATCGATTCAATATGAGAAAGGTTTACATAGAGACATACGGCTGCCAGATGAACGTAGCGGACACGGAAGTGGTCTTCTCCATCCTGGGCCGCGAAGGATATATCCGCACCGAAGAGATCGACCAGGCCGACGTGATCCTGGCCAACACCTGCTCGATCCGCGACAACGCCGAGCAGCGCATCCTGGGCCGTATCGGCCAGTTCAACATCTACCGCAAGGCCCGCCCCGACGTGATCGTGGGCATCCTCGGCTGCATGGCCGAGCGCATGAAGGAGACGCTGCTGGAATCCGGCAAGGTCGACGTCGTGGCCGGTCCGGACGCCTACCGCAGGCTGCCCGAGCTGCTCGCCGCCGCCTCGCAGGGCCACCCGCAGATCGACGTGATCCTTTCCCGCGAGGAGACCTACGCCGACATCGCGCCGGTGCGCGTGGACAAGAACGGCGTCTCCGCCTTCATCTCCATCATGCGCGGCTGCAACAACGTCTGCTCCTACTGCGTGGTGCCCTACACCCGCGGCGCGGAGCGGAGCCGCGACTTCCACACCATCGTCCGCGAAGCCTGCGACTGCGCGCAGCAGGGCTACAAGGAGATCACGCTGCTGGGGCAGAACGTCGATTCCTACCACTTCGGGGAATGCGATTTCGCCCGCCTGCTCACGCTGGTGGCCGAATCGGTGCCCGGCCTGCGCATCCGTTTCTCCACCTCCAACCCGCAGGATATCTCCGACGCGGTGATCGAGACGATGGCCGCGCACGCCAATATCTGCCGCCACATCCATCTCCCCGTCCAGTCCGGCTCGGACCGCATCCTGGAGAAAATGCGCCGGCGCTACACGCGCGACTGGTACCTGGACCGCGTGGCGAAGATCCGCGCGCTGATGCCGGACTGCGCCATCACCACTGACGTCATCGCGGGCTTCTGCTCCGAGACGGAGGAGGACCACCGCGACACGCTCGACATCTTCGAGCGGGTCGGCTTCGACGCCGCCTTCATGTTCCAGTATTCCGAGCGGCCGGGCACGCTCGCCGCGAAGAAATATCCCGACGACGTGGCGCCGGACGTCAAGACGCGCCGCCTCGAAGAGATCATCGCCGTGCAGAACCGCCTCTCGCTGGAGAGCAACCGCCGCGACGTCGGCAAGACCTTCCAGGTCCTCGTCGAGGGCCCGTCCAAGCGCAACCCCGCCGAGCTCTGCGGCCGCAACAGCCAGAACAAGATGTGCATCTGGCCTGACACGGCGCACCGCGCAGGCGATTTCGTGGAGGTAAAGGTCGTCGACTGCACCCAGGCCACACTGTTCTGCGAGCCCGTCTAGGCCCCGAAATCTGTAAAAATCGTATTTTTAAGTCAGGCGGATACGAATCTTTCCGTTTGATACAATTATTGTGCTTATCCTTGCCGCGCTATGGGAATCAAAGACCTCCGCGCGGATGAAAGGCCGCGCGAAAAGATGCTCGCCCGCGGTGCGGGGAGCCTCAGCGACGGCGAACTGGTCGCCGTCCTGCTGCACAGCGGCAGCCGGGACTGCAGCGCCCTCGAACTGGCCCGCCGCCTGCTGGAACTTGCCGACGGACGCCTCTGCGTCCTGTTCAACCTTCCGCGGGAGCGGATGCTTTCGCTGCCCGGCATCGGGCCGGGCAAGGCCGCGAGCGTGCTGGCGGCCCTCGAGCTGGGGCGCCGTTTCCTGCAGGAACAGTCTTCCGTGGTCAAGCGCCCCATCCTCACGGCGCGCCAGGTCCATGAGATGATGCTCCCCCGCCTCAAGGGCCTGCCGCACGAGGAGTGCTGGGTCCTCTTCCTCAACGACCACCAGTACATGGTCGGGCAGGCGCGCGTGAGTTCGGGCGGGTCGAATTCGACCACCTTCGACATCCGGCAGATCATCCGCATGGCCCTCGACAAGAACGCCGCCGCGCTGATCCTCGTCCACAACCATCCCAGCGGCAACCCGACACCCGGCCCGGCTGACATCCGCCGGACGGAGGAGCTGCGCCAGGGCGTTTCGGCCGTCGGCCTGAAGCTGCTGGACCATGTCGTCGTGGCCGACGACTGCTGCTTCTCCTTCGCCGACGACCGCATGTACCGCACATAAGTCGGAAATAATCACTATCTTTGCCTTATGCACGCACACGAAAACGATCCGGAGATCCTGATGCAGGAGCACGGCATCAAAGCCACCGCCAACCGCATCCTGATCCTGCGCGCCCTGCTCGAGGCCGGGCGTCCGCTCTCGCTGACCGAGATCGAGACCGCCCTGGAATCGGTGGACAAGTCCATCATCTCCCGCAACCTGGCCATCTTCCGGGAGCACCGCCTGCTCCACACCCTGTCCGACGAGGACGGCGTGCGCTACGAAGTCTGCCATTGCGCCGACGGCGGGGAGGACGACGACCGCCACGTCCATTTCCACTGCGAATCGTGCGGGCGGACCTTCTGCCTGGAGGACCTGCCCGTCCCCGCCGTCCGTTTCCCGGACGGCTTCACCGTAGAGAACGTCGAATACCTGGCGCACGGAATCTGCCCCGAGTGCGCCGGGAAAGCCTGATTTCTGCCGGAATCCTTATTCTTCGCCCGCCTTCATCGCCTCGATCATCGACTTGGCGCGGCGGATGCGTGTGCGGATGGTATTGAGCTCCATCCCGAGTTCTTCGGCGATTTCCTTATACTGCAGGCCGTCCACCAGGCGCATCCGCGCGATGGTGCGGTAGAGGTCGGGCAGGCCGGAGATGTAGCCTTCGAGCTTCTCGGCGTCTTCTTCCTCGACGATCTGCTCGAGCGGCGTGGCCGTCTCGTCGCCGATCACGTCGATGATGGCGCCGCTGTGGTCGTTCTCCTTGTCCAGCGAGACCAGTCGGCTCTGCGCGCGCGATTCGCTGTCGATGGTGTCGAGCGCGGTGTTGTGCGCGATCTTGCGGAGCCAGGTGGAGAACTGGCTCTTGGTGGGGTCGAAGGTGCGGATCTGCCGGAACGCCTTCTCGAAGCTGCGCGAGCAGATGTCGTCGATGTAGAAGTCGTCCAGGTGCTTCATCGCGCCCTTCAGGTAGGCGCGCAGCCCCCCGATGTGGGTGTCCCAGAGTTCGGTGAAGGCGGTGCCGTCGCCGATGATCGCCCGGCGGACAAGTTCGTCAATGGGCTTCAAGCCAGGTTTTTCCATCATTGCATTCTACGGTCAGGGGGACGGACAGGGTGATGACATTCTCCATCTCGTGGACCAGCAGGTCGCGCACCGGCGCGATCTCGTCCTGCGGGACCTCAAGGAGGAGTTCGTCGTGGATCTGGAGGACCATCCGGGAACGGAAGCCGCCTTCGCGCAGGCGCCGGTCCACGGCGATCATCGCCAGTTTGATGATGTCGGCCGCCGTGCCCTGGATAGGGGCGTTGACGGCGTTGCGCTCGGCGAGCGCGCGGAGGGCGGCGTTGCCGGCGCCGATGTCGGCGATGTACCGGCGACGCCCGAAGAGCGTCTCTACATAGCCCCGCTCGCGGGCCTGCGCCACGGTGGCATCGATGAAGCCGCGGATGGCGGGGAAGGAGGCGAAATAGTCGTCGATGATCTGCTTGGCCTCGCTGCGCGGGCAGCGCAGGCGCTCGGCCAGGCCGAAGGAGGAGATGCCGTACATGATGCCGAAGTTGGCCGTCTTGGCGATGCGGCGCTGGTCGGGCGTCACCTCTTCGAGCGCGACGTGGAAGATCTTGGCGGCAGTGGCGGCGTGGACGTCCAGGCCGTGGCGGAAGGCGTCCACGAGGTGGGCGTCGCCGCTCAGGTGGGCCATCAGGCGCAGCTCGATCTGCGAGTAGTCGGCCGACATCATCCGCCAGCCTTCTTCGCCCGCCACGAAGGCCTTGCGGATCTCGCGGCCTTCTTCGGTGCGGACCGGGATGTTCTGGAGGTTGGGGTTGGAGGACGAGAGGCGGCCGGTGGAGGTGAGGGCCTGGTTGAAGGTCGTATGGACGCGGCCGTCTTTCGGGGAGATGTAGCCGGCGAAGGGTTCGATGTAGGTGGAGAGGAGCTTGCGCAGGCCGCGGTAGTCGAGGATGGCGTCGATGATGGGGCTGCGGTCTGCCAGGTGCGAGAGGGTCTGCTCGTCGGTGGGCCAATTGCCGGACTTGGGCTTGCGGGCCTTGGGGTCGAGTTTCATCTTTTCGAAGAGGACGACGCCGATCTGCTTGGGCGACAGGATGTTGAGCGTCGGCTCGTCGGCCAGGCGGCGGACTTCCGCTTCGCGTTCGCCCATCTTGCGGCGCAGGCCGTCGGCGAAGTCGCGCAGCGACCCGAGGTCAACCTTGACGCCGGTCTGCTCCATCCGGGCCAGGACGCCGATGAGGGGCTCTTCGATGTCGTCATAGAGGTGCTGCATGCCTTCGGTGGCGGCCATTTCCTGCAGCAGGATCTCCGACAGGCGGAGGATGGCGGCGGTCTCCAGGACGCGGTCGGGGCCGCTGTCGGCGGGAAGTTCGTCGAAGAGGGAGCCGGTGTCGGCGGGCGCGGCCGCATCCAGTTCGACGCCCAGGTAGCTGCGGGCCAGGACGTCGGTCTTGTGGCTGCGTTCGGGACCGAGCAGGTAGTGCATCAGGGCGATGTCCTCGAGGCGGCCGGCCAGGCGGATGCCGCGGGCGGCCAGCGCGCCTGCCTGCGCCTTGAGGTCGGCGCCGGCCTTCACGACGGCGGCGTCCTCCAGCAGCGCCCGGAAATCCTCCGGCGTCCCTTCGGCCACCCCCGCCTCCGTCGCCACAAACAGCTTCTCCCCCTGCAGGTTAATCGCTATCTTATTTCCCTTGATCTTGCTTATATCCAGCTTATTAAGATTCAATTCGGATTCGTAGTCCGGGAGGCTGCTGCCTCCGAAAGCCGTAGCCAGCAAGCTGGCTTGTTCTCTAACCCCTGTAATCCCCTTCCAGGGGATATCTTCTCTTCGAGCCGGCTCCGTAAGAGGGAGGGGCCCGCTTCCGGAGGAAGTGGGAGGGGTCCTGCGCAGCAGGACGTTTTCGGAGGCAGCAGGCCTTCCGGCAGAATCCGAAGAGACAGAAACTTTCTTGAGGAGGCGCTTCAGGGAGGGCATCTCGTAGCGGTCGAGGAGGGCGTCGAGCTCGGGCGTCTCGACGGTGTCGTAGACGAGCTGCTCCGCCGTCACGTCCAGCGGGATGTCGGTCTTGATGGTGACCAGCCGCTTGGACAGGGAGATGTGGTCCTGCGCCGCGCGGAACTGCTCCTGCTGGCGCGCCGTCAGCTCGCCGAGGTGCCCATAGATCCCCTCGACAGAGCCATACTTGCCCAGCAGCCTGGCCGCACCGACCGGGCCCACGCCCTGCACGCCCGGGACGTTGTCCGAGGCGTCGCCGCAGAGCGCCAATATATCAATGACCTGCGCGGGCGCGGAAATCTTCCACTTGTCGCAGACCTCCGCCACGCCGAGCAGCTCGCTCTCGCCGCCGCTCTTGCCCGGCTTGAGCTGCCGGACATGCGGCGAGACCAGCTGGCCGTAGTCCTTGTCGGGCGTGACCATCCACACGTCGAAACCCTCCGCCTCGAAGCGCCGCGCCGCGGAGCCGATCACGTCGTCCGCCTCGAAGCCCGGGATCATCAGCACCGGGATGTCCAGCGCCTCCACGATCTGCGTCAGCGGCTCCAGCGCGGCGATCACCAGCGCGGGCGTCTCCCCGCGGTTGGCCTTGTAGGCAGGATACAGCTCGTTGCGGAACGTCCCGCCCGGCGGATCGAAGCTCACGGCGATGTGCGTCGGCCGCTCCCGGTCGATCAGTTCGAGCAGGTATTTCGTGAATCCGAACAGGATGGAGGTGTCGACCCCCTGCGAGTTGACCATCGGGCGCCCGAGAAAGGCGTAATACATCTTGAAGATGAGCGCGTGGCCGTCGATGAGGAAAAGTTTCATAAAGCAAAGATGAAACTTTTTTTCGAAAGTTTCAAGAGGCGGATTTTGAGGCTCATAATACGCAAAATGGTATGATTACAAGACGATTTGATTCATTTTTTTCGTATACTTGCATCCAAGATAACGCATTACCCAACTATAACCATCAAAAAACCATTAAAAATGCTGAAAAAACTACTGAAAGTGACGGGTATCCTGGCGATACTCTTCACTTTGGCGGGGTCTGTCATGGCTTCCGCCCAGCCTCGGGCACTCTTCGGCAAGGTCATCGATCCGAACGGACAACCGCTCATCGGTGCCGGCATCGCAGTTCCCGGAACTACCAATGGTACCGTCACTGACGTCGACGGCAATTTCAACCTCCGTGTCGCTCCCGGCACCACCCTCGAGATTTCCTGCCTCGGCTATGTCACCCGCCGCGTCGCCGCTGCGGACAACATGACCGTCACCCTCCAGGAAGACGCCGAGATGCTCGAGGAGACCGTGGTCATCGGTTACGGTGTCCAGCGCAAGAAACTCGTGACCGGTTCGACGGTCAGCGTCTCCGGCGACCAGCTCGCCGCCACGCACGCCGTCGACGCCTTCGGCGCCCTGCAGAGCCAGGCAGCCGGTGTGACCATCACCCAGAACTCCGGCCAGCCGGGCGAGAGCTTCAAGGTGACGATCCGCGGTATGGGTACCGCCGGTTCCAACACCCCGCTCTACGTCATCGACGGTGTGCCCAACGGCAACATCGAGGCCCTCTCGCCGAATGACATCGAGTCCATCGACGTCCTCAAGGACGCCGCCTCCAGCGCCATCTACGGCGCCCGTGCCGCCAACGGCGTCATCCTCGTGACCACCAAGAAGGGCAAGTCCGGCAAGGTCCAGGTCACCTTCGACGGCTACTACGGCTGGCAGAACCCGAACACCAACGGCGTCACCCCGCTGAACGCCAAGCAGTATATGGAGATCAACGACCTGGCCTACGACATCCAGGGCGCCTCGAAATATGACTGGGCGACCCTCATCCCCAAGCAGTACGCCCAGATCCAGGCCGGTACCTGGAACGGCACCAACTGGCTGGAAGAGACCACGGTCCACAACGCCCCGGTCAGCAACGCCTCCCTCAACATCATCGGCGGCAGCGACATTTCCCGCTTCGCCCTCGGTGTCAGCCACTTCGCTCAGACCGGTACCATCGGCTATCCTGCCACCCCGCAGTATAACCGTATGACCATCCGCCTGAACTCCGACTACTCCCTGATCCGCCGGGACAACCGCGACATCCTGAAGTTCGGTGAGAACATCACCTTCACCAACACCTTCAAGAAAGGCGTCCAGATCGGCGGCATCTACAGCAACAATATCCGTACGCTCCTGACGATGTCCCCGCTCATGCCCGCCCGCAACGACAAGGGCGAATGGTACGAGTACAAGGACATCCAGGCCGACGCGTGGGACTTCAGCGCCGAAATGGCCAACCCGCTCGCCCTGCTGTACTATACCCGCAACAACCGCTACAACAAGGGTTATCGCCTGCAGACCAACTTCTTCCTGGAGTATGCGCCGATCAAGGGCCTGACCTTCCGCTCCAGCTTCGGCTGGCAGTACAGCCACAGCGAGAGCCGCAGCTACGTGCCCGTCTATCGGCTGAGCACCAAGACCACCAACCCGAACGACACGGTCAGCCAGAGCCAGTCCTACAGCATCCGCTGGTCCTGGGAGAACACCGCCAACTGGGTGAAGTCCTTCGGTGACCACAACCTCGACGTCCTCGTCGGCCAGTCCCTCGAGAAGTGGGGCTATGGCAACAACCTGAACGCGTCCAACGCCAACTCCCTGTTCCCGGACTCCTTCGACCACGCTTACCTCAACAACGCGAACGTGATCGATCCGGCCTTCACCAGCATCGGCGGCAGCCCGAACACCCAGGGCGCCCTGTCTTCCTTCTTCAGCCGTATCAACTACAACTACAACGAGACCTACCTGTTCTCCGCGGTACTCCGCGCCGACGGTTCCTCCAACTTCGCCCGCGGTCACCGCTGGGGTATCTTCCCCTCCGTGTCCGCCGGTTGGGTGATGTCCAACGAGCCTTTCATGGAGTTCAGCAAGGACTGGCTCAGCTTCTTCAAGCTGCGCGGCAGCTGGGGCCAGAACGGTAACTGCAACATTTCCCCGTTCCAGTACCTTGCCACCATCTCGCTCGAAGGAAACTACTATTTCAACGACAAGTCCACGCCGGCCATCGGCGCCTATCCCGACATCCTGCCGAACCCGGACGTGAGATGGGAGACCTCCGAGCAGCTCAACGTCGGTTTCGACGCCCGCTTCCTCAACAGCCGCCTCGGCGTTTCCTTCGACTGGTACAACAAGATGACCAAGGACTGGCTCGTCCAGGCCCCGGTGCTCCTTTCCTTCGGTACCAACGCCCCGTACGTGAACGGCGGTGACATCCGCAACCGCGGTGTCGAACTCCTCGTTTCCTGGAACGACAACGTCAGCAACGACTTCTCCTACGGCATTTCCACCACCTTCTCGCACAACAGCAACATGGTCACCCGTCTGGCGAATGCCGAAGGCATCCTGCACGGACCCGAGAACGCCATCGCGCAGAATACCGCCGAGCTCTACCGCGTGCAGGTCGGCTATCCGATCGGCTACTTCTGGGGCTATCAAATGGACGGCATCATCCAGAATGAGGCTGAGAAGCAGGCCTACCTCGACAAGTATTTCGGCGGCGACGCCTCCAAGAGCTTCCAGGGCAAGAGCATCCAGCCCGGTGACGTGATGTTCGTGGACCAGAACGGCGACGGCAAGATCGACCAGTCCGACAAGACGATGATCGGCGACCCGAATCCGGACTTCACCGTGGGTCTGAGCATCAACCTGCAGTGGAAGGGCCTCGACTTCAGCCTCAACGGCTACGGCGCCTTCGGCCAGCAGGTCGCCAAGAGCTACCGCCAGTTCTCCGACCACCCGGACGACAACTACTGCACTGACGTGTACACCAAGTACTGGAACGGCGAGGGCAGCACCAACCACTACCCGCGCTTCACCCACGGCAAGCACGTCAACATGTCCGAGCTCTCCCGCGTGTGGCTCGAGGATGCCGACTACTTCAAAATCTCCACGATCTCGCTCGGTTATGACATCAAGCGCGTCGCGAAGTTCCTCCCCGTGGCCAAGTGCCGCCTCTATGTGACCGCGACGAACATGTTCACCTTCACCGGTTACTCCGGCATGGATCCGGAAGTCGGTTTCGGCAACGGCGAGAGCTGGGCGTCCGGTATCGACAACGGTTACTATCCTTCCTCCCGCTCCTGGCAGATTGGCCTGAATGTCACCTTTTAATCCCTGAAGACCATGAAAAAGAATATTTTATATCTTATTGCTGCGGCTTGCCTTCTGATACTCGGGGGTTGCGACGACTTCCTTGATACCGCCAATCTCACCAAGAAGGACAACGCCAACTTCCCGGTCAACGAGACGGATGCCATCCAGATGGTGAACGGCATCTATGTGATGATGAACAACAACCTCGCCGACCCGGAGGAGGACCCGTTCTTCATCTTCGACATCGCTTCTGACGACCGCCTCGGCGGCGGCAGCCAGAGCAACATCGGCGCCCAGGGCGTCGATCGCCTGATGAACGCTTATCTGAGCTGGATGGAGCCGCTCTGGAAGTGCCGCTACGCCGGCATCTACCGCGCCAACTTCGCGCTGGAGACGATTGACAACATCACGAAGTGGAGCTCCGATTCCAAGAAAGACCAGCTCCTGTGCGAGATCTACTTCCTGCGCGCGTTCTATTATTTCAACCTGGCCCAGGTGTTCAACGGCGTGCCTCTCGCCCTGTCCACCGATCCGGAGAACCTCCCGCGCAGCACGGCGGATCAGGTCTATGCCCAGATCGCTTCCGACCTCAAGCAGGCCATTCAGCACGGTCCGGCCCAGCGCTATCCGAAGTTTGGCGACGGTCGCGTCTCCAAGTGGACGGCCGAGGGTATGATGGCCCGCGTGTGGCTGTTCTACACCGGCTTCTACAACAAGAGCGAGCTTCCGCTCGCCGAGGGCGGTTCCGTCACGAAGGCGGAGGTCGTCTCCTGGCTGGAAGACTGCATCGAGAACAGCGGCTACGGCCTGGTGGACGACCAGCGCAGCCTCTGGCCTTACACCAACCCCTATACGGCGAAGGATTATCCGTATGCCAACGACAACAAACTCGTGTGGGCCACGGATGAGAACCTCGAGAACATGTTCGCCGTCAAGATGGGCAACAAGGGCGACTACGAAGGCGGCTACGGCGGCCAGATCCACCACAACCGCATCGTCGAGTTCTACAACCTCCGCAAGACCACGGAAGACGCTTTCCCGTTCTCCGTGCAGGGCTACTCCAACGGCCCCGTCTGCGAGAAGCTGTGGACCGACTGGGCCGAGGATCCGGACTACGCCGGCGACTACCGCCGCGTGGGTTCCATCTGCGACCGTCTCGTCGAGATCCCCAATTACAAGGGTGACAAGGCCAAGGAAGTGGAGAACACCAACCTCTTCGCCAAGAAATACGCCGGCTGCGAGGCCTGGAACGAGGACCACTCCGCCCGCTACCTCAGCTACGGTAAATATCTGGGCAGCGAGGACAACCGCCAGAAGGGTCTGACCCAGTCGCTGGTGTGGCTGCGTTTCGCCGACGTGCTCCTGATGCACTCCGAGCTGACCGACGGTGCCGTCGTCTACAACGGCAAGAGCGGCATGAACGCCGTCCGCGCCCGTGCCGGCCTGCCCGACGTGGCCTACAGCCTCGACGCCCTCAAGAAGGAGCGCCGCTACGAGCTCTGCTTTGAAGCGATCCGCTGGAACGACCTGCGCCGCTGGGGTGATGTAGCCGAGATCGTCAAGAACCAGGAAGGCAATCAGGTCCTCAACGAGAAGTACGAAGGCACCTACCAGTTCACCAACGACTTCATGCAGCGTTACAACGAGACCGAGGGCGGTTTCTTCAAGATCCCCGAGTCCCAGGTTACGCTGTCCGAAGGTGTCCTGGAGCAGAACCCCGGCTGGGGCCCCGGCACCAACTGGGCCAAGGGCGACCTCCCTTACTTTAAGAAATAAGCCGCCTTGCGGTCTAATTGTGAAAGCGCCTCCCGTCGCGGGAGGCGCTTTCTTTCGTTTTCGACCATTCGTTTTCGTAAGAGAATCGTGGTCAGATTTCTAAAACCTTTAAAGAATCCCTGCAAGTAATTTCTTTTTAAAAGAAGTAATCTTGCATCGCGCTCCGCAAGGAGACACCACATAACAGCTTGAAGTTTTTACCCAACACAATCTCTCTTATAACTAAAAACCAACGAAAATGTTCAAAAAACTGATGAACTTGTCAGGTGTCCTGATGCTGCTCCTCACCCTGTGCGGAGGCCCTCAGGCACTCGCACAGACCCGCACCATCAGCGGTACGGTCGTTGACACCGGCGGACTGCCGGTCATCGGCGCCGCCGTCATGGTCGTGGGCAACACGCAGATCGGTGCGGCTACCGACATCAACGGTGCGTTCACGCTGAACGTCCCGGCCGGAGCCACCCTCACCATCGAGAGTATCGGCTACAAGAGCCAGACGGTCGCGGTGGGCGACAAGACCACCTTCGACATCGTCCTCGAAGAGGATGCCGAAATGCTGGAAGAGACGGTCGTCATCGGCTACGGCGTACAGCGCAAGAGCGACCTTTCGGGCGCCGTAGCTTCCGTCAAGTCCGCCGACCTGGCTGACCGTTCCACCTCCGACGCTGCCGCCGCCCTCCAGGGCAAGGCTGCCGGCGTCCAGATCTTCAACGCTTCCGGCGCCCCGGGCGAGGGTTCCTCGATCCGCGTCCGCGGTATCTCCTCCAACAGCGGCTCCGGCCTCGGCCCGCTCCTCATCGTGGACGGTCTGCAGGTGGACAACATCAACTACCTCGATCCTGCGATGATCGAGTCCATGGAAGTCCTGAAGGACGGTGCCTCCGCCGCCATCTACGGTGCGCAGGCCGGTAACGGCGTCGTGCTCATCACCACCAAGAGCGGAGCCAAGAGCAAGGACGGCAGCATCTTCTATAACTATAAGCTCTCCGTCGACCGGCTCGGCCACCACGCCCAGGTCATGAACGCGCGGCAGTACATCGACTGGCAGCACACCGCCGGCCTGCTCGGCACCGCCGAGGAGCTCATCGCCAACGGCACCTGGGACGGCGTGACCGACACCAACTGGGCCGACGTCCTCTATGGCACGGGCTACACACACAACCACACCTTTGGCGCCCAGGGCGGCAACGACCGTGGTTCCTACTTCCTCTCCGTCAACTACGTGGACCAGGACGGTATGGCCCGCGGCAACAAGGACGTCTACAAGCGTCTGACCGCCCAGATCAACGCCGACTACAAGATCAAGACCTGGTTCACCGTCGGCACCAACACCTCCATCGAGCGCTACGAGAAGCAAATGCTCGGCGAGCACTCCGAATACGCCGGCAGCGGCGCCGGCCTGCTCGGCACCCTCATCATCGACCCGCTCACCCCGGTGTACTTCAAGTCCTATGACGAGCTGAGCTCCGGCATGCAGCGCGCCGTCGACGCCGGCGTGCAGAAAGTCTACCGCCCGGCCGAACACCCCGACTGGTGGTACTCGACCTCCAAGATCCTGGAAGGTGACGGTATCAACCCGCTCATCTACCGCGACCGCAACGAGAACAAGGAAGAAGGCTGGAACATCCGCGGCACCGTCTTCGCCAACCTCACCCCGCTCAAGGGGCTGGTGATCACCTCCCGCCTCGGCTACCGCATTGCCCAGAGCTACTCCAGCAACTATGAGGAGCCTTTCTATGTCAACGCAAAGGCCTACTCCACCGTCTACAAGATCAGCGCGAGCTCGTCCCAGAACTACCATTATCAGTGGGAGAACTTCGCCAACTTCAACAGGAGCTTCGGCAAGCACGACATCACCGCCATGGCCGGTATGTCCTATACCTACAAGGACCGGCGTAGCGTAGGCGCCAGCCTCGAAGGCGAGAACCCGCTGAAGGGCTACGCCCCCAACTTCCGTTTCCTCACCCAGGACAACGGTTCCGGCACCAAAAGTTTCAACAGCGGCATTGGCGAACCGCACCAGGAGGCACAGATCTCTTACTTCGGTCGTCTCGGCTACACCTATGACAACCGCTATAACATCCAGACCAATTTCCGTGCGGATGCTTACGACTCCTCCAGACTCTCCCCGGAGAACCGCTGGGGTTATTTCCCTTCCGTCTCCGGTTTCTGGAACATCAGCAACGAGCGCTTCTTCAAGGACAACGTCGACCGCAACCTGATCAGCTTCCTGAAGTTGCGCGGTTCCTGGGGTATCAACGGCAACATCGCCGTCCTCTACAACTATCTTTATTCCACCTCCATCTCCTACAACAGCCAGAGCTACCAGTTCGGCGACACCGAGGAGCTGACCCTGGGATCCGTCCCTGACGGCCTGGCCAACCCCGACCTGACCTGGGAGACCTCCGTGCAGACCGACCTCGGTCTCGACCTGCGCATGTTCAACAACCGCCTGACCTTCGGCTTCGACTGGTTCAACAAGAACACCGAAGACCTGCTCGTGCCCATCTCTCCGAAGGCTGAAGTAGGTATCAGCAGCACCACCGTCAACGCGGGTTCCGTCAACAACCGCGGTTTCGAATTCGAACTCGGCTGGCAGGACACCGTCGGCGAGCTGCACTACAGCATCAACGCCAACCTGTCTACACTTGAGAACAAGGTCACCTACCTGGAGCCCTCCGTCGGCCACCAGAGCGGTACCGGCTTCGCCAACTACAAGCTCAAGACCTACTTCGAGACCGGCTATCCCGTGTGGTATCTCCGCGGCTTCAAGTATGCGGGCATCGGCGAGAACGGCAAGGCCAACTTCTACGACATCGAAGGCAACATCACCCAGGCCCCGACCGACAACGACCTCCAGTACATCGGCAATACCCTGCCGACGGTCACCTATGGCGTGACCCTGCGTCTGGACTGGAAGGGCCTCGACTTCACCCTGTTCGGCACCGGTGCAGGCGGAAACGACCTCGTCCCCTGCGTGTACCGTACCCAGCATATGAATGTCAACTCCCTGACCTATTTCTACGAGCAGGCCGGCAAGTCCATCCCGACCATCGACAAGATCTGGGACCAGACCGACTTCTGGAGCTCCTCCGCCACGGTGTTCAAGGGTGACTATTTCAAGATCAAGCAGATCCAGCTTGGTTACTCCCTGCCGAAGAAGTGGCTCAACAAGGCCTTCATCAGCAGCCTGCGCATCTACGCTTCCATGGACGACTGGTTCGTCTTCACGAACTATCCCGGCTTCGATCCGGAGACGGCCTCCACCGGCGGCACTTCCGGCCGCGGCCTGGACAAGGGTTCCTATCCGAACGCCAAGCGCATGCTCTTCGGTATCAACATCACCTTCTAATCCGAGCGAATCATGAAAAAGAATATCATTTTGGGATTTTCCGCTGCGCTGGCCCTGTTCTCCGTCACTTCGTGCAACCAGGACCTGCTGAACATCCAGCAGAAAGGTGTCATCGCCTACGAAGATTTCTATCAGACGGATGACGATGCCAAGTCTGCCCTGACCGCCGTCTACGCTGAATTCATCAACACGTTCAACAACTCCGGCGGCGTCAACAACCCCTCCTGGAACGTGGTTGCCAACGCCTGCGGCGACGAGCTGTACTGGGGTGGCGGCAAGAAGAACGGCAGTAGCGAAGGTGCCCAGGACATGAACGAGTTCCGCAACACCTACAACAGCACCATCAAGCACATCAAGACCATCTACAAGCAGCTGTACACCCTGATCTACAAGTGCAACCTCGTCATCGACAACTTCTACGGCGAGAACGGCGAGCTGCTCGGCAATTCCGACACCAAGAAGCAGTGCGTGGCCGAGGCCCGCGTCATCCGCGCCTGGGCCCACTTCATCCTGGCTTCCTACTGGGGCACCCCGCCCCTCGTGGACCACGTCCTCCCCGGCGACGCCTGCCCGACCAACTGCGACCATCAGGTGCTGATGGACTGGGTCATCAAGGAATACAAGGCCGCCATCCCCGACCTGGCTCCGGTCCAGGGCAACAAGAAGACGACCGACTCCTACCGGATCAACCCGCTGAACGCCTATGCCCTGCTCGGCAAGGCCCAGGTCTTCAACCAGGACTGGGCCGGCGCCAAGGAGAGCCTCAAGAAGGTCATCGATTCCAACTTCTACGCGCTGGTACCCGGCGAGCAGATCGCTGACCTCTTCCACGTGGCCGGCGACGGCTGCTCGGAGAAGGTGCTCGAGATGAACTACGTCTACAACGACAGCTTCGGCAAGTACGGCGCCGGCAAGTTCCACTACCAGCGCAACCAGGCCCTGTTCCTCCGTATGTTCAAGGCCTACCCGGATGTCCTCATCAAGGAAGAGGGCTGGGGCAACAACTGCGCTCCTACCAAGCCGTTCGTCGACGCGATGATGGCCCACGAGCCGAACTCCCTGCGCCGCAAGGCCTGGTTCGCCTCCTATGAGGAGATGCTGACCGACTACAGCTACACCAACTTCAAGGGCAAGAACGTCGACGCCAAGAGCGACGGCACCCCGATGACCCGCGAGGAGAAGCTGATGGACCCGAACCGCGGTCTCGACTTCAACAAGTATGACGAGCTCTACGCCAACTACGGCTACTTCTTCATGAAGTTCATGCCCCGCGCCTGCGACCTCATCCCCAACAACTCCACCGTGACCGAGGAGAACCGCATCGTCATGCGCTACGCGGAAGTCCTCCTCCTCTACGCCGAGGCCTGCGCCCAGAGCGGCAGCGACCTGGAAGACGGCCTGAAGTACCTCAACAAGGTGGCCGAGCGCGCCGGCGCCCCGACCTACGACGCCTGCACGATGGCCAACGTCAAGCAGGAGAAGTGGTTCGAGCTGGCCTGGGAAGGCACCCGCTTCCTCGACCTCGTCCGCTGGGGCGACGCCGCCGACAAGCTCGCCTTCCGCAGCAACGACGAGACGCCCTACCTCTTCGACGAGTTCTACGTGCACGGCACGAAGGGCAAGGAGATGAGCGGCAAGCCGCACAAGGCCAGGATCATCTTCAAGGACGACGGCTGGGCAGCGTCCGGCGGCGGCTTCCGCGCCGACAAGCACGGGCTCTACCCCTTCCCGTTCGACGTAATCGAACTGAATCCCTGGGACGAGGAGAAGGGCGTAGGCCTGAAGCAGAACCCCGGCTGGGAGTAATTCCCCGCGACAGAAACATTCTGTAATATTCCATATACTTCAATTCCTTTCGAGAAAGAGCCTCTTCTGCGGGGCTCTTTCTTTTTTTCATCAATTCCGTTCAAAAATGATTCACTTATTCGTTAAAGGGACGCATTAATCTGATTTTGAAACTCTTTTATTGATTTTTGAATGCCGCAAGCGCGCGATTCTCCTATTTTTGCCCATAGCAGATGCGACGCTGAAACTATTACCACCAATCCTATAATTAATCCTTAATTAAAACGCACATGCTAAAACATCTGATGAAGGTGGCAAGTATCGCCATGATACTTCTCACTTCGCTCGGAAGCTTCTCTGCTTCCGCCCAGAACCGAACCATCAGCGGCAAAGTCGTGGATACCGGAGGAGAACCGGTCATCGGCGCGGCCGTCACCGTGGTCGGCAACTCCCGAATCGGCGCAGCAACGGACCTCAACGGCGCATTCACGCTGTCCGTCCCGGCCGGATCCAACATTTCCGTCGAAAGCATCGGTTTCAAGACGCAGGTCTTCGCAATCGGCAACCAGACCCGCTTCGACATCGTCCTCGAAGAAGACGCTGAGATGCTCGAAGAGACCGTGGTCGTCGGTTACGGCGTGGTCAAGAAGAGCGACCTGACCGGTTCCGTGTCGTCCGTCCGCTCCGAATCCCTCCGTAACCAGTCCACCACCGACGCCGCAGCCGCCCTCCAGGGCCGCGCCTCCGGTGTCCGTGTCATCACCAACGGCGCCCCGGGCGAAGGAACCTCGATCCGCGTCCGCGGTATTTCTTCCCCGAGCTCCGGCCAGGGTCCGCTCTATGTAGTGGACGGCCTCGTGGTAAGCAGCATCCAGTATCTGGACCCGACCCTGATCGAGTCCATCGAGGTCCTGAAGGACGCCGCCTCCGCCGCCATCTACGGTTCCCAGGCGGGTAACGGCGTCATCCTCGTGACCACGAAGAGCGGCGCCGAGGGTAAGGCTTCCGTCACCTACACGGGACGGGCCGTCCTCCAGAGCTTCGGCAAGCACCCCATGATGAACCGTGCCGACCTGCTCAGATACCTCAACTATGAGTATGCGGACAACCCCGGTTACATCCAGAAAGAGCTCAATGATAAAGACAAAGTAGATCATGACTACCCCGGCGGCGTCATCGACCAGGATTGGATCGACGCCTATACGGAGCCGACATGGAGCCAGCAGCACGGCCTCAGCTTCTCCGGCGGCAACAAGAACGGTCACTTCTTCGCCGGCCTCAACTACGCCTACAACAACGGTGTCGTCCGTGGCGACAAGGATGTGCACGAGCGCATCTCCGCCCAGATCAACGCTGACTACCAGTTCTTCAAGTGGTTGAAATTCAGATCCAACACTTCCCTCGAAAGATGGTCTACCCGAAGCGTTTCCCAGCGCAAGTATTCCTCCTCCTTCGAGAGCATGCTCCTCATGGACCCGCTGACGCCGGTCTACAGGAAGACCCTCGACGATCTGCCCGATGACGACCGGCTTGTCTATGACAAGGTGCAGGCGGGCGATCCCAACTACCCGCCCTACCGCTTCCTCGGCGACGAGCACGGATTCTTCGCCAACACCGTATACTCCGATGTGGAAGGCAGCCCGCTCGCCAAACGCGACGGCACCGATTCTTACAACGGCGGCTTCAACGTCCGGGGCAACATGGCTGTCGACCTGACTCCCATCAAAGGCCTGACCTTCACCTCCCAGTTCGGCTACCACCTCGGCACCGGCGTCGAGCACAGCTACACCGCCCCGTACTATATCCGCCGCGGTTCGGCAGAGAAATACTCCATCTCCGCCAACTCCAGCCTGTCGTTCAACTACCAGTGGGAGAACTTCGCCAACTATCTCTTTAAGCTCGGCAAGCACAACTTCACCGCCATGGCCGGTTTCGGCTTCTACCGCCGCACTTCCGACAACGTGCGCAGCAGCTCAGAGGGTCTGGATATCCTCAAAGGCTATGAGCCTCCCTATCAGTTCATGGACTCTCTGAAGGACGACGCAGTCGTGGTCGCCAAGAACGCTCCGAGCTCCAGCACGAACATCGCCTACTATGGCCGACTGATCTGGAACTACGACGACCGCTACAACGTGCAGGTCAACTTCCGTGCGGATGCCTATGACACCGCCACGCTCCCGGCATACGCCCGCTGGGGTTACTTCCCTTCCTTCTCCGCAGGCTGGACCATCAGCAACGAGCGCTTCTTCAAGGAGAACATCTCCCGCGACGCCATTTCCTACTTGAAATTCCGCGGCAGCTGGGGACACAACGGTAACATCAAGAACATCCAGGACTCGTACAAATACGCGACCGTCATTTCCCATGGCAACGGTTGGTATCAGTACGGTGTGGACGAGATCGGCTCCACCTTCGGTTCCTCTCCGAAGCTCGACGGCGGCCTTCCGAACCCGAAACTCCGCTGGGAAGTCTCCGAGCAGCTTGACCTCGGTATCGTCGCCCGCTTCCTCAACAACCGCCTGACCTTCGAAGGCGCCTACTACAACAAACTGACGAAGGACATGCTCTTCAGGACCAACATCCCGCCCGAGCTGGGTGCCGGCACCACCACCATCAACGGCGGTCTCGTGCGCAACCGCGGTATGGAATTCGATTTCGGTTGGAAAGACCACATCGGCGACTTCAACTACAGCATCAACGCCAACCTTACCTACAACTGGAACAAGGTCCTCAAGTGGACCGGGCGCGAGGAGGACAACCCCGCCAGCGGTACCAACTTCCGCGTCCGTACGGCTAAAGAAGAGGGCTACCCGCTCCACTATATCCTGGGCTTCGTCTATGGCGGCATCGCCGAAGAGATCATCTATGCCAAAGACCGGGAGGGCAAGTTCCTCGTGGACGACAAGGGCGAGAAGATTATCCTGTTCTACCCGGATGACCCCATCTTCCAGGATACGAACTACGACGGCAAGATCACTGACAACGATATGACCTTCATCGGTCAGGGTTACGCTCCGTTGACCTACGGTATCACGATCAACTGCAGCTGGAAGGGCCTCGACTTCACCATGGTCGGTTCCGGCGCCGGCGGAAACCTCGTCATGCCGGTCCTCCACCGCACCGGTATCAAGAACTCCATGAAGGTCTACCTGGACAACGCCCGCACGCCGGAGAACCCCAACGGCTACATGCCGCACCCGGTCAAGACGGAAGCTGCCGACCACCCGTTCTGGTCCTCCTCGGGCAACCTCTTCAAGGGCGATTTCTTCCGCATCAAGCAGCTGCAGCTCGGTTACACCCTGCCTTCCAACCTGACGAAGAAGGCGGCGATCAGCAGCCTCCGCTTCTACGTGTCGCTCGACGACTTCTTCACCATCACCAGCTATCCGGGTCTCGACCCCGAAACGGCCTCTGTCAACAACAGCTCCGGCGCCGGTATCGACTGGGGTTCCTACCCGACGATGCAGAAGATGATCCTGGGTATCAACCTTACCTTCTAACCCAATGTACCACACAATGAAAAAGATTCTTATCCCCATACTTTTCTGCGCCGCGCTATTTGCAGTTTCCTGCTCGCAGGCGCTTGAGAATCCCCAGAAGGGTGTCTCCAGCCAGGACGACTTCTACAAGTCCGACGCTGACGCCAAGGCTGCGCGGGCGGACATGTATGTCAACTTCGTTGGCAGCGTGGCAGGCACGGCCGGTATCTACAATCCGGAACTGATGATCCTCAACTATTCGGCCGACGACATCCTCGCCGCCGGCGGCAACAGCGAAGACCACGGCGACTTCCGTATCTTCTGCGAATTCCGCTACGACGCCGCGGCGGGTGCGCTCAAGAATTTCTACAACAACTACGTCACGGCCATCTTCCACGCCAACCTGATCATCTCCAACTTCACCACCCAGAACCGCAATGGAACCGTGCCCAAGTGGACCAGCAAGTTCACGGAGCAGTGCGTGGCCGAAGCCCGCGTGATGCGCGCCTACTGCCACCTGATGATGGCCCTCTCCTGGAACTGCCCGAACATCGTCGACCGCCTGCTGGAGGCCGATGAGCTTCCCCGCCAGGCGACCAGCCAGTCCGAGGTGCTCGAATGGGTCATCGAAGAGTGCGAGAAGGCTATTGAGTGCGACCGGCTGCCCATCCGCGAGGACATCTCCGACAAGAACAGCACCGCCATCATGACCCGCGGTTTCGCCCAGTTCGTGGCCGGCAAGGCCGCCGTGTTCAACAACGACATGGCCACCGCCCGCAAGTATCTCGGCGCCCTGATCAGCGAAGGCAAGTACAAGCTGGTCAAGCCCGAAGATTTCTGGACCAACTTCCACCGCGCCGGCGACGGCAACGAGGAGACCATCTTCGAGCCGAACTTCATCGAGGACCCTGCCTTCACGAGCAGCGGTTTCACCGCCATGATCCGCGGCCGTTGGATGGTTGCCAACACCCTCTGCTGGCGTACGAGCAACCTCGCCTCCATGCCGACCGTCTGCGAGAAGATCTCCACTTCCGGCGGTGGCTGGAACGGTGGCGCCGTCCAGGAAGACTTCGCCAAGAAGTTCGTCGAGCATGACGGCAATTCCCCGCGCCGCCGCGCCTGCTTCCTCACCGAGGAGGAATTCCTCTATGAGATGGACTGGAGCGGTTCCACCGTCAACAACGGCACGCCTGCCGAGAAGGAAGCCGATCCCAAACGCGGCATCAGCAGCTCCAACGGCATCTACAGCCACGGACCGTACTTCGAGTGGAAGCACATGGTCTACCACTTCGTGCCGAAGATCCTCGCCGGTGACAAGGAGTATCCCGCCGACAACATCAACGACCTGGGTTCCAACTCCAACCAGACCAACTTCGGTGTTGCCCGCTATGCTGAGGCCCTCCTGCTCTACGCCGAGGCCTGCATCGGTTCCGCCGACGAGCAGAAAGGCCTGGACGCCCTCCACGAGGTCCAGGTGCGCTCCGGCTCCGGCAAGATCAGCGACAAGCTCACCTTCGACGACGTGATGGAGGAGAAGCAGTATGAGATGTGGTTCGAGAACTGCCGCTTCCACGACCTCGTCCGCTGGAGCAAGACGCATCCCGACAAGGTCAACCTGGACCAGATCTTCAACAAGTCCGGCATCCATGAGCGCATCCCGACCGTCTACGACGCCTTCTTCACCAAGGGAGAGGCCAAGCACCGCTTCTACACCGAGTACACCAAGGCGCACTACAACAACTTCCAGGTCGGTCTGCACGAATACTTCCCGTTCCCGCGCGACATCATGGGCGCGAATCCGAACCTCAAGAATGTTTTGGGCTGGGCTGAGTAAGACCTGCATCCGAAACGATACAAGCCGATTGTTCGCTTAAATACGAATGATTTTGATTAGTGGGTGGGAGGCGCCGTGAGGGCGCCTCCCTTTTTTGTGTCTGTCCGGGAAAATAACGGGAAATCCTAGCGGGCTTCGAGCGCCTGCATGTAGTAATACCAGTAGGTATTCCTGTACTTGCCGGGGGCGCGGCCGAAACGGTTCATCCGGTCCACGGTGGCGGCGTCCACCCCGTAGCGGGCAAGTTCCGCCTCCGACAGCCGGTCATGCTGGCTGAGCCAGATCAGGACGGCTTCGTGGTAGATGCGCGCCGGGATCATGTCCGGCGCGTAGTCCTGCATGAATTCTTCGAGGTCATAGCGCAGCAGGTCGAAGCAGAGCAGGTAGTTGCGCGCGACCCGGTTGGAGGGGTTGACCTCCAGCAGCGACAGCAGGACGGAGCGGGGCACGTCCGAATGGTGGACGAAGTCCGTCCGGACCAGGTTCGCCCGGGCGGCGTCCAGCTCCGCGCGCGTGGCGGCGTCCTGGCGACCGGGCATCATGCTGCGGGCCCATTTGCCATAGAAGAGCGTCTTGCTGAGCAGGTCGAGGTATTTCTGCGCGGCGGCTTCCTCGCCCGAGATCAGGTTCACGCGCGCCAGGCGCACGAGATAGCGCGCGCCGGTGTGCTTTGGCGAGGCCTGCAGCGACGTGATGGCGCTCTGTTCGGCCACCGTCATGTCCCCGACGTGGAACCACGCCTCGCCGGCCAGGCCGTTGGTGAACACGGTCTGGTCGCCGGAGACCTGGAAGAGCAGGGTCCAGTGGTGGTCCTGCGAATGGTTGAAGAGGGCTTCGCCCAGGTCGCCCTTCATCGCGTGCGCGAGGTTGTAGCAGTAGCTCGCCTCCCGCATGTGGAGGTCCTTCCGCGACAGTTTCAGGACCTTGTCCCAATGCTCCCGCGCCGTCTCGTCGTCGAGGCCGATCACGCGGTCGTATTCGATCCGCGGCACGCTCCAGGGCTTGCCGTAGTGGTGGTGGAAGGGCGCGCCGAGCGTCCAGACGCCCGCGGCGAGGAGCGCCGCGGCGGCGACGGGCCGCAGCCAGGCGCGCCGCAGCTGCAGCGCCAGCAGGATGAGGGACAGGTAGGCCAGCATCACGACCGTGTAGCGGGTGATGTAGAGGTTGCCGGTCTCGCGGAAGAAAGACCAGACATAGAAGGCCGCGGCGATGCCGAGCGAGGGCCAGCGGCCCAGGAATTTGCGGGAGATCTTATAAACGACGGCGCCGATCCCCGTCAGCAACAGCGCCACGAAGAGCGGACCCGCGACGGGCAGGTGGAAGAACTGCTCCAGGAAGTCGCTGGCCAGGCGCGCCAGCCAGCCGTCTCCCCGGTAGGTCTGGAAGATATAATCCCAGTCGTAGACGAACAGCGTCATCTGCTCCCGGCGGACCAGATGGTAGGGGTATGCGAATTGGAAAAAGCAGAATGCGGCCAGGAAAGCCAGGGCGGCCGCCCAACGGCCGGGGAAGGATTCTGTGCGCTTTTTGTTCTGACGTGCCATATCGTTATGCGTAATACAAATATGCGAAAAAATATCGTATATTCGCGATACTATGATGAAAGCGATGACCCTTCCCGCATCGGCCGACGGCCTGTCGCTCGCGATGCTTGTCAGCGTCCCGGAACAAGCGCCCCGGGGCATCGTCCAGCTCGTGCACGGGATGTGCGAGCACAAGGAGCGCTATATTCCCTTCATGGAATGGCTGACGGCCCACGGCTACGTCTGCGTCATCCACGACCAGCGCGGCCACGGCGCGTCCGTCAGGAGCGCCGACGACCTCGGCTACCTCTACGACGGCGGCTGGCAGGCGCTGGTGGAGGACGTCCGCGTGGTGTCCGACTGGATCCGGGAGCAGTGGCCCGGGCTGGACTATACGCTCTTCGGCCACAGTATGGGCTCGATGGTCGTCCGCTCGTTCGCCAAGCGCTACGACGACCGGCTGGACCGCCTCTTCGTGTGCGGCTGCCCGGCCGACAATCCCGCCAAGGGCGCCGGCAGGGCGCTGGCATGGCTGTTCGGCCTGCTGCGCGGCTGGCACTATCGCCCCAAGTTGCTGCAGATGATGTCTTTCGGCACGTTCAACAAGCCTTTCGCGCACGAGGGCTGGCCCGCCGCATGGGTCTGCTCGGACCCCGCCACGCTGGAGGCCTACCACAACGACCCGCTCTGCGCCTACCGCTTCACGGCCAACGGTTTCTACGGCCTGCTGGGCCTGATGCAGGACTGCTATTCCGCCAAGGGCTGGAAGGTATCCCGCCCGCAGCTGCCGGTGCACTTCATCTCGGGCGCCGAAGATCCCTGCCGGACCTCCGACGCCGCCCTCGGCAAGGCCGTGACGCTGATGCGCCGGATCGGCTACGCCAATGCCGACCTGACGCTCTATCCGCACATGCGGCACGAAATCCTCAACGAGACCGACCGCCAGCAGGTCTGGCACGACATCCTGGCCCAAATCGAACAGCGATGACCGATCCGGACGAGCGTTACATGCGGGAGGCCCTGCGCGAGGCGCAGGCCGCCGGAGCCGAGGATGAAGTGCCCATCGGCGCCGTGGTCGTGTGCCGCGGGCGCGTGATCGCGCGCGGGCATAACATGACCGAGCGCCTGCACGACCCCACGGCCCATGCCGAGATGATCGCGCTGACCGCCGCCACGGAAGCGCTGGGCGGCAAATACCTGGACGACTGCACGTTGTATGTGACCGTGGAGCCCTGCCCGATGTGCGCGGCGGCGCTCTGCTGGGCGCAGCTCGGCCGCCTCGTCTGGGGCGCCGGCGACGAGCGCCGCGGCTACACCCGCTTCACCCCTTCCCTGCTGCATCCGCGCACGGAAGTCGCCTCCGGCCTGCTCGCCGACGAATGCGGCGGCCTGGTGAAAGATTATTTCAAAAGCAAACGATAATTTGCTATCTTTGCACCCGGAATTGAGGTATGGTGTAATGGTAGCACTACAGATTTTGGTTCTGTCTGCCCAGGTTCGAATCCTGGTACCTCAACCACAAAAAAAGCTGGCCCCGAAAGGCCAGCTTTTTTCGTTCTAGTTGATTGCGATGCATTCCATCTCGATGAGCCAGGTGGGGCGGCAGACCGGGCCGCGGACGATGACGTAGGGCGTCGTGCCGAGCAGCTCCGCGATGCGGTCCTTCACCAGCGGATAATCCTCCGGGCGACGCAGGTAGACGATCGCCATCTTGAGGTCGGAGAAGGTCGCGCCGGACTCCTCCAGCAGCTTGCCCACGTTCTCGATCATCCGTTCCGTCTGCTTGACGACGTCGCCGACGTGCAGCACCTCCCCGCGGTTGTCGATGGAGGCCGTGCCGGAAATGATCGCATGCGCGGCGCCGCTGTATTCCACGCGGACGCCCCGCTCGAAGGTGACGCCGTAGATGCTCGTCGGGCTCAGGTGCGTGGGCGCATAGAGATAGCGCTGCGCGCCCTCCGGGAGGCCTTCGACCGCATACGCGTCCAGTTGCACCAGGGCGGCCGGGTCGACCGGCGAGCCGTTGATGCCCGTGCTGGCGATGTAGTGCGTCTGCGGGGTGAGCCCCTGGGTCTCGAAGATCTCGCGGCGGGACTTCACCAGGCCGGCGTAGTTGTCGTCGATGTCGCGGACGAAGAACCACGTGCGGATGCACTGCTCCGGCAGGTTCAGGCCCCTGGAGGCCAGGAAACCGATATAATCGTGCAGGATGCGCTCCGTCTGGGCATAGGAATCCGGACCTGCGGCGATGCCGTCGCCGGTCCAGTAGTGCCGCAGGCCGTCCGCCTCGACGACGGTCAGGCCCGCCGTACGCTGCACTTTCGCGCCGCGCACCAGATAGAGCCACACGGCCGCCCCGCTCCCGTCGAGCGGCGCCTGGCCGATATGCGAGACCGCGCCGGTCTCCGGCCGGATCGCTTCCGGCCGGAGGGCGCAGTCATTCAGGAAGTAGCGTTTGAAAACAGGTTCCCAGCCGCTGTTCGCGGCCAGGAATGCTGCTTCGGCGTCATACAGTTCCGCCAGTGTGGATGCTGAGAGGATCCTGTGCAGTTCCTCCATTACAGCGTCCGTTTGATTTCAACAATCTGGAAGCCCTCGATCATGTCGCCTTCCTTGATGTCGTTGTAGCCCGCGATGGACATACCGCACTCCTTGCCGGAGACGACCTCCTTGACGGTGTCCTTGCCGATCTGCAGGGAACCGAGCTCGCCGGTATAGATCACGATGCCGTCACGGATGAGGCGGACCTTGGACTTCTGGACCATCTTGCCGTCGCGCATGATACAGCCGGCGATGGTGCCGACCTTGCTGATGCGGAAGGTCTGCTTGACCTCGGCGGTGGCGATGACCTCCTCCTTCTTCTCCGGCTCGAGCATACCCTCGATACCGTCCTTGACTTCATTGATACAGTCGTAGATGACGGAGTAGAGGCGGATTTCGATGCCTTCGCGGTCGGCGGCCTTGCGGGCTTCCGGCGTAGGACGCACCTGGAAGCCGACGATCACGGCGTCGGAGGCCTCGGCCAGCAGGACGTCGGACTCGGAGATGCCGCCCACGGCCTTGTGGATGACGTTCACCTTCACCTCCTCGGTGGAGAGCTTGATGAGGGAGTCGGACAGGGCCTCCACGGAACCGTCCACATCGCCCTTGACGATGATGTTGAGCTCCTTGAAGTTACCGATGGCGATGCGCCGGCCGATCTCCTCGAGGGTCATGTGCTTCTGGGTCTTGATGCCCTGGATGCGGAGCAGCTGCTCGCGCTTGGTGGCGATGTTCTTGGCCTCGCGTTCGTCGGCCATCACGTTGAACTTCTCGCCCGCGGCGGGCGCGCCGTTCAGGCCGAGCACGGACACCGGCGTCGAAGGGCCGGCCTCGGTGATCTTCTGGCCACGCTCGTTGAACATCGACTTGACGCGGCCGTAGTAGCTGCCGCACAGCACCACGTCGCCCGGACGGAGGGTTCCCTCCTGCACGAGCACGGTGGCGAGGTAGCCGCGGCCCTTGTCGAGCGAAGACTCGATCACGGCGCCCACGGCCTTCTTGTTCGGATTGGCCTTGAGCTCGAGCAGGTCGGTCTCGAGAAGCACCTTCTCCAGGAGCTTGTCGACGTTGATGCCCTGCTTGGCGGAGATCTCCTGGCACTGGTATTTGCCACCCCAGTCCTCCACGAGGATGTTCATCTCGGAGAGCTGGCGGCGGATGGTGTCGGGGTTGGCGCCCGGCTTGTCGATCTTGTTGATGGCGAACACCATCGGGACGTTGGCGGCCTGGGCGTGGTTGATGGCCTCGATGGTCTGCGGCATCACGGCGTCGTCGGCCGCCACGATGATGATCGCGAGGTCGGTGAGCTGGGCGCCGCGGGCACGCATGGCGGTGAACGCCTCGTGGCCAGGGGTATCCAGGAAGGTGATGCGCCGGCCGTCGGGCAGCTTGACGTTGTAGGCGCCGATGTGCTGCGTGATGCCGCCCGCCTCACCGGCGATGACGTTGGACTTGCGGATGTAGTCGAGCAGGGAGGTCTTGCCGTGGTCGACGTGGCCCATCACGGTGATGATCGGCGGACGCGGCTGCAGGTCCTCGGGCTTGTCGGCCTCCTCGTTGCTGCTGATCTCCTCGGAGATCTCGGCGGTGACGAACTCGACCTGGTAGCCGAACTCCTCGGCCACGAGCACGAGGGTCTCGGCGTCGAGACGCTGGTTGATGGACACCATCAGGCCCAGGCTCATGCAGGCGCCGATGACCTTGACCACCGGGGTGTTGTTCATCAGGGTGGCGAGGTCGTTGACGGTCACGAACTCGGTGACCTTCAGCACCTTCTGCTCGGCCATCGCCTCCGCCATCTCCTCCTGCGTACGCTGGGCGGCAGCCTCGCGCTTCTCCTTGCGGTACTTGGCGCCGAAGTTGTTCTTCTTGCCCTCGTTCATCTTGGCGTAGGTCTCCTTGACCTGCTTCTGGATCTCCTTCTGGAGCTCCTCCTGCTGGGCCTCGGTGAGTTGCGGCTTGAAGCGGTCGCGGTCGCGCTTGCGGCCCTTGCCCGCCTGCTGGTTCTGCTGGTTCTGCTGCTGGCGGTTGTTGTCCTTCTTGGGATTCTTCTCAATGTTGGCGCCGGCCTTGGCCACGTCGACCTTCTGCGTGCCCTTGCTGATGCGCTCGCGCTTCTTGGGCTTGCGGTCGAACTGGCTGAGGTCGATCTTGCCGACCACCTTGAGGGCGGGCGAAGCGCCGGCTTCCTCCTGGGCCTTCGGCTCAGGACGCGCCGCCGGCTCCGGTGCGGCCACCGGTTCCTCGGGAGCCACTTCGGGCTCCGGCTCGGCGATCTCCGGCTCCGGCTCTACGGCCGGGGCCTCGGGCTCCGCCTCCGGCGCCTCCGGCTCCACCTCGGGCACCTCCGGCTCCGGCTCTGCGGCCGGCGCCTGCGGGGCCGCCGGCTCCTCCGGCTCGACGGCCGGTTCCGGCTGCGGTTCCGGCTGCGGGACAGGCGTCTCCTCGGGCTGGGGCGTCTCCTTCTTGGCGTTGATGAACGTATTGCTCTTGATGATCGTCTCCTGCTCGGGTTCTTCCTCCTCCTCGGCCTGCTCGCGGGCGGAGCGGTGGCCGCTCTTCTCCAGGATCTCGGTGATCTTCACCTCGACCTTGTCGGCGGCCTGCTTCAGCTCGAGATCCTTGCCGAACTGCTTGTTGAGCACGGGGAGGAACTCGTCAGAGACTTTCGCATTGGGGTTTGCCTCGACCTCGACGCCCTGTTTCTGGAGGAAATCCACCAGGTCGGCAAGACCGATGTTGAATTGTCTGAGTAGTTTGCTTATTCTGATATCTGCCATTCTGTCTAGTCTTCGAATTCTGCTTTAAGGATGTTAAGGACTTCCTCGACGGTCTCGTCCTCGAGGTCGGCACGCTTGGCGATATCCTCCGGAGAGAGGGCCAGCACGCCTTTGGCGGTGTCGCAGCCGATCGCCTCGAGGCGGTCGATGATCCACTGGTCGATGACATCGGAGAATTCGCTCAGGAGCACGTCTTCCTCCTCGCTGCTCTCGCCCTTCGGGAGCTCGCGGTACACTTCGATCTCACGGTCGACCAGCATGCCGGCCAGCTGGATGTTGACGCCGTGGCGGCCGATACCCTTGCTGACCTGGTCCGGCTGCATGAACACCTTCACCTTGTCGTCCGGGCCCTCGCCCATCTCGATGTAGGAGACGACGGCGGGATTGAGGGCGCGCTGGATCATCAGCTTGGGGTTCTGGGACCACTGGATCACGTCGATGTTCTCGTTGCGCAGCTCGCGGACGATGCCCATGATACGGCCGCCCTTGACGCCGATGCAGGCGCCGATCGGGTCGATGCGGTCGTCGTAGGACTCCACGGCCACCTTGGCACGCTCGCCCGGCACGCGGACCACCTTCTTGACGGTGATCAGGCCGTCGGCGATCTCCGGGACCTCCTGCTCGAAGAGGCGCTCCAGGAACTCGTTGGACACGCGGCTGAGCGTGATGTACGGCGTGGTGTTGTTCTTCATCTCCACGCTCTTGATGACGGCGCGGACGGAATCGCTCTTCTTGAAGCGCTCGCCGGGAATCTGCTCGCTCTTCGGGATGTGCAGTTCGTTGCCGTCCTCGTCGAGGATGAGCACTTCCTTGGACCAGGTCTGGTAGACCTCGCCGTAGAAGAGTTCGCCCACCTTCTCGGAATATTTCTTGAAGACGTTGGCCTTCTCGATGTCCATGATGCGGCCCTGAAGGTTCTGGCGGATATTGAGGATGCCGCGGCGGCCGAAGGCGGCCAGCGGCAGTTTCTTGGTGTACTGGTCACCGATCTCATAGTCGTCGGCGTCGCCGCCATCCTCGCGGATGCCCTCGATGGTGATCTCGGCGTACGGGTTCTCCACTTCCTCCACCACGTCGAAGTTCTGGTAGATCTCGCAGGTACCCTTGTCCACGTTGACGATCACGTCGAAGTTGTCAGACGAGCCATAGGTCTTGGCAATCTGGGTCAGGAAGACGTCTTTGAGGACCTGCATCATCACAGGACGGTCGATGTTCTTCTCCTCTTTGAAGTCCTTGAAGGCGTCGATAAGCGTAATTACTTTTTCTTTTTCCATTATTGTCGTTATTCTTTGATTGTTTGCAACATTTCGTCCGCTTCCGCGGCGTCGATCCCCACGGAACCGACGGTGAGGGCGTAATCCTCGATATTGCGGTCGAAGGCGGCCAGCACGGCCCGGTGTACGTATTCGCAGTCGGCCAGCTCGACGTCGGCGTCCGCCTTGTCGATCGTGACCTCGAACACGTTGTCGTCGTCGTTGAACATGATGTCAACCAGGGAGCAGCCGCGCTCCGCGACGGCCTTCTCCACCACTTTTTCGAATTCTGTCCTGTCCATACTAATAAAAAAGAAGACCTCAACCGGGCCTTCCATCTCGTTCACAGGTGCAAAGATAAGTATTTTTTTGTATATTCGCCAAAACTTTGTGATTATGAAGAGACTTACAATCCTTTCCATCGTCTGCGCCTTCTTCCTGGGCGCCCTCACTTCGTGCAACATCCTTGACAAGGAATACGAATACTCCTTCGGCTATGACGTCCAGGTCTCCGTCGACGACGAGAACGACAGCAAGGCCCTCCAGGAATATTTCAAGACCAATTATACAGAGAAGAAACAGCCCACGCATTTCGGCATTGCCAACGACTGCCTGGTCTATTTCATCGACTACTTCGTGGAGCAGCAGAAGACCTTCGACGACGAATTCATCTACAGCCACCTCAAGAAGGATACGGACTTCGTCGTCGTCATGGCGAACATGTCCATCCCCAAGAACAAGGTGTGGGTCGGCACCCGGGTCTGGCGCGCCGGCGGCGAAGCGGACTCGGACACCCCGGCCGCACAATAGCCCCTACAGCAGATATTCCAGCGAGGCGGGGCCTTCGTTGAAGAGCAGATCCATGATGGAAAGGCCCGGGATGAACCCGTGGCGTTCCGAAAATACCTGATAATAAGGCCGTTCGACGCCCAGCTCACGCAGGATGCCGTTCGGCCTTTTCGGATGGATGTCCACCACGTCCGGCATGAATTCCGCCGTGGGGATGAGCTCCGTCCGCAGGCCGATCTTCTGCAGGAAGAAGCGGATGATGCGCATATCGAGCTCCCAGAGCGTCCGCGGATGCGCGTCCAGGATGGCGAAGAGCTCGTCCCGATAATACTCGAAATAGGCGGACGAGCGGTAGGCCGTCTCGATGCAGCGCTCCGCCTTCTCCACCCACGGGGTGGAATAATCCACCTCGATCTCCCGGATCGGGAGGCTGAACGTCCCGTTCCGGTGCCTGACCGGGAAACTGAGATTCTGCACGCCGTCCGCCGCATAGATGCGGCAACGGTTGCGGTAGGACTGCTTCTGGTAGTTCTCGCAGGCCTCCACATAAACCGAAGAATACTTTGCGAGGACCGCAAAGTATTCTACCGGAGGGAACCAGGCGATGGTCAGCGTAGGCACAGCCTATTCGATTTCGCCCTTGGAACCGATGTCCATGCCGCGGACGATGCCGCGCTTGGAGTTGCGGATGAATTCCAGGATGGTGTCACGCTCCACGGACTGCGGGAAGCCGGCTTCGACCTTGGTGCAGCCGTCGGAGATGTTGTAGCCCTGGTAATAGATGGTGTCGTAGATATCCTTGATGTTGCGGATCACGTCGGTGTCGAAGCCGCGACGGCGCAGGCCCACGATGTTGATGCCGGAGTAGCAGATCGGGTTGCGGCCGCAGATGGAGTAAGGCGGGATGTCCTTGTTGACGGCGGAGCCGCCGCCCACCATCGCGTGCGTGCCGATGTGGGAGAACTGGTGCACGACGGTGCTGCCGCCGATAATCGCCCAGTCGTCCACGTCCGTCTCGCCGGCGATGCCGACATAGCTCACGAGGATGCAGTGGTTGCCCACGCGGCAGTCGTGCGCGATGTGCACATAGGACATGATGAGGGTGTCGTTGCCCACGCGGGTGACGCCCTTGCCGCTGGCCTTGGTGCCGCGGTTGATGGTAGCGCACTCACGGATGGTCACACGGTCGCCGATCTCCACGTAAGTGACCTCACCGTCGAATTTGAGGTCCTGCGGGACGGCGCCGACGACGGCGCCCGGGAAGACCTGGCAGCCATTGCCCATCTTGACATAGGAGAAGATGGTGGCGTGGGGCAGGATCTTGCAGTTGTCGCCGATCTCTACGTTGTCGTCGATATAAGCGTACGGGCCGACCTCGACGTTCTCGCCGAGCTTGGCGCCGGGATGGACGGTAGCCAGAGGATGTATTTTCGTCATGCTTTCTTGATTTTGGCTAGGGCCGCACGACTTGCCAGGCTGTTGATCGTGTGGCCGGGTTTATAGGCTGTAATCCGCGCCTTCGGGAAGCCTCCCGCCAGGCGCATGTCCCCGATCAGGTCGAGCAGCTTGTGGCGCCCGCACTCGTCCGGGAAATGAAGTTTGATGTTGCTCAGGTAGCCGGCCTCCGTCACGGAGAGATGCGGCATCCCGAACAGGACACACATGTTGTCGATCTGCTCCGGCGTGACCGGATGCTCGACGATCACGATCGCGTTGTCCACGTCGCCGCCCTTGACCAGGCCGCGGGCGGCCAGGAACTCGAGCTCGTGCATGAACACGAAGGTGCGGCAGGGAGCGATCTGTCCGACATAGTCGGTATTCTCAGACCAGCGCGCCTTCTGCACGCCCAGCACGCGGGAGCCGAAGTCGACCGTGACCTCGAAGGACATCTCCTCGGCCGGTTCGACCCGCACCCACGATCCCGTCCGCTCGTCGGCGACCTCGAAAGGTTCCGCGAATTCGAGCCAGACGCGCTCGGCGTCCTGCACCTGCAGGCCGTCCGGAGCGATGGCACGGACATAGCGCTCGGCGCTGCCGTCCAGGATGGGTACTTCTTCGTTGTCTATTTCGATGCGGGCGTTGTCCACGCCCAGGCCCGTCAGGGCCGACATCAGGTGTTCTATCGTAACCACGTTGACCTCGCCGGAGGAAACCGTGGTGCTGCGGTCGGTGCGCGTAATCGCGGACGCGACGGCAGGAATCTCGACACCGACGTCCGTACGGACGAAACGGATGCCGAAATTGGCAGGGGCAGGTTGTATTGTCAGGTGGGCGTATTTGCCCGTGTGAAGGCCGCGTCCTTCAAAAGTATACTCGCGGGTCAGTGTCTGCTGATTCATTCGGGCGGCAAAGATACGAATAATTATTTTAATCTATTCTTCTTCACCGGCGCGCTTGAATTTCGCAAACGCTTTCAGATAAGTTCGATGGAGGATGGCAGGCATTCCCCACAAAGTCTCTCCCGGCTTGCGGACGTTGCCGATGACGCCGCTCTTGGCGCCGACCGTGGTGTGGTCGGCGATCTTGATGTGCCCGACAATGCCCACCTGGCCGGCCAGGATGCATCCCTCGCCGATCTGCGTGGACCCGGCGATGCCCGTCTGGGCCGCCATCGCCGTATTCTTGCCCACCACGACATTGTGCGCGATCTGGCAGAGGTTGTCGATGCGGACGCCGTCCTCGATGATGGTGGACTCCATCGGCGCGCGGTCGACCGTCGTGTTGGAGCCGATCTCCACGTCGTTGCCGATGACCACGTTGCCCAGATGCTCGATCTTGCGCCAGGAGCCGTCGGGCTGCGGGGCGTTGCCGAAACCGTCGTCGCCGATGATGCATCCGGCATGCAGAATCACGCGGTCGCCGATCACCATGCTCGGGAAGATATGGACGCCCGGATAGATAATGCAGTAGGAGCCGATCTTCGTCCCGGCACCGATCGTCACGTTGTTGTAGATGATCGTCCCCTCGCCGATCCGGCAGTCCTTGCCGATCGTCACGAAGTCGCCCACGCTGACCTTCCTGCCGAGCTTCGCGCTCCAGGCGATGCGGGAGCGCAGCGAACGGCGGCGGCGGTATTTCTTCCGCTGCTCGGCCATGTACTTGAGCAGGTCCGCCAGGGCGCCGTAGGCGTTCTCCACGCGGACGAGCGTCGGCGTCACCGCCTGCCTGGGGGCAAAATCAGAATTAACCAGCAAGACCGAAGCCTTGCTGGTATAGACATATTGTTCGTATTTCGGATTGGCGTAGAAAGAGAGCTGTCCGGGTTTGCCGTGCTCGATCTTCGCGAAGGCCGTCACTTTGGCGGAAGGGTCCCCTTCTACGGTACCGTGGAGGATTTCGGCCAGTTGTTTTGCTGTCAGTTCCATCAAATGTCTGTTTGTTTCCGGGCTGGAGCCCGTTTCGGATTAGAACCTCCAGCCCAGCGTCAAGGCCACGTTCCAGAGGTCGTAGTGATTCAGGATCTTGGGCGAGGTGAAATACTGTTCGTTGCCGTATTTGTCGCTACCCGCGTAGTCGTAGTAAGGAGAGAAGGTGGCGTCCACATAGCGGATCTTCCGGAGCGACGCGTCCATGAAGAAGGAGCCGGGCGAGGAATAACCGATACCGCAGGACCAGGCGCGCGTCTTGTCGCCATAGTAATGCGCAGACACCAGACTGTTCTTGTGGCCGGCGAAGTCCTCATAATCCCGCAGGAAAGAGTCGGCGGTCACCTCCTTGCCGTTGGCGTCGGTCCAGTAACGCTCCGGAGAGGTGGACACGGAATAGCCGGCACGGACGGACCATTCGGAGCTGAGCCGCATCTCGGCGCCGAGACGGAAGGCGCGGGAAACGCCCGCGAAATAGCGGTTGGCCTGGTTCTGGGCCTGGAAGCGGTCATCGGTCATCCAGCGCTCGTTGGCATCGCGGAAGCGCATGACGCTGTAGTCCGCGATCTCATAGTCGGCGCTGATGAAGCCGGACTTGCCGAACGTAAACGCCGCACCGAAAGATGCGATGTACGGCGAGCGGAGCGAGTAGGAATACTCACCAACCGGGGAATTGGCGGACTTGCCGGCATCGTCGACCAGCGCGAGACGGCCCGAATACTGCCAGGTCTCGGAAATGGTATACGCGGTCGGGGTCTGGAAGGATGCGCCGAGGCGGAGGCCCTTGATGGGACGGGCGATGACGCCCACCTTGGCGTAAATGCCGTTCACGTCGGCCGTGTACTGATTATTGAAGCTGGCGCGCTTGAAATAAGCCCGGGTGCCGTTTTCGTAGTCGATCGGGAACTGGGCCGGGTCGGCCGCAGCCTCATAGTAGCTCTCGGAATAACGGTAGCGGCCCGTAGGCAGGCCCAGGTTGAAACCGAAATAGAGCTGGTCGGAGAAGTTGAAGCCGACGTTCAGGATCAGGTCGTTCTTGCTGCCGGTCTTGGTGCGGTAGGAAGTCTGCGCCAGGGCGCCGGGGACATAGGTGTAGGCCAGGTCCGGAGCGATGGTCTCCGTGATGCCGGCGTACACAGGCTTGCCGTCGTCATAGGCGAACTCCCCGAGCAGGCCGCTCTGATAGGCGGTCAGGAGATCCCAGGAAACGCCGGAATTGTCGAACGACCGGCCATCGTTGAGGACGTCCGGTTCCAGGCCATAGGCGGACCAGGCCATCTCGCCGAAACGGGAAGAACGGCTGTTGGTGCCGAAGCCTTCCGCATCGAAGTTGTAGTTGTCCGTCTGGTTGCTCAGGAATCCGAAGGTGACGCCCTTGAGGCCATAGCGGTTGCCGGTCTCGATATTGAAGGTCACGCCGATGTTCGGGAGGTTCATCCGGCCGTTGGTCAGCCGGGTGGACAGGCCGTAGGCATCCTCTCCCTCCGGCGAGAAGGCGGAGGAGACCGAGGAGACGGTCAGACCGGGCGTGATGACGAACTGGCCGTAGGGAGCCACCGCGGAACCCGCCGGGTTGATCCCGATGGAGCCGAGATCGCCGCCCAGGGCGGTCATGGCGTTGCCCAGGGCCATGCTTCGGGCCGTACCATAATAATGGTTCTGGCTGAAGAGGATGGCATCGTACGTATCCTGCGCGCCGGCGAAAAACGCCGCTGCGACGAATAATCCTGCTGAAAGAACGATCTTTTTCATTTTAGTCTTCTTGAAATGTTTATTACAGTTTTCCATAATTCCCGGACGGGGGTCCGGGAGATTGTGCGCCCCTGACACGGGGCGAAGGTTATGTATGCTTATCTGCGTCCGCCGCCGCTACGGCTGCCGCCACCGCCGCTGTGCGAGGAACTGCCGGTGCTGCCGCCGCTGCGGCTGCCACCGCCGCCACCGTAGCTGCTGCCGCCGCCGGAGCTGCGGGTGGAACTGCTGCTGGAGCTGCTGCGGGAAGAGCTGCTGGAGGAGCTGTAGCTGCGCGTTTCGCTGCTGGAAGAAGAGCTGCTGCGCGCATTGCTGCTGGAACCGGTGCGGGAGCTGCCGGAGCTGTAGGAACGCGTGGAAGAGCCGCTGTTCACGCTGGAAGAAGAGCTGCGCGCGCTGGAAGAAGAGCTGCGCGTAGCGGAACGCACCGTGCCGTCTCCGCGGGTCGAGCCGGACGTGGACGGACCGTTGTACCGGTCGGACTGGGTCCGGAGGGAGGAACGGGTGGAAGTGCGCGAGCCCGAAGTACGGCTGCCGCCGAGGACGCTGCCGCCGGCCGAGCCGGCCGTGCCGTAGCGGAGGTTGCTGCCGCTGCCCGGACGGCGCTCGCGGCTGCCGCCGGACTCCGTCGTGTAGCGCGGCGTGTAGACGCGGTTGGCGAAGCTGCTGCCGCTGCCGCCCCAGTATCCGCCGGGATAATAGGGATGGTCGTACCAGCCGTAGCGGTAGCCGTATCCGCCATAATACCAGGGATCGTAGTACCAGGGATCATACCAGCCGGAATACCAGCCGAATCTCCCGTATCCGTAGTACCAGGGGTCATACCAGCCGCCATAGTAGCGGTGGTGCCAGAAGTAGGGGCTGTAGCTCAAGCCGTAGTAGGGAGAATAATAATAGTAGTCATAGCGGCTGTACCAGGGATAGTCCCAGGGGTCGTCCAGGACGACCACCAGCGTATCCAGGCCGTTCTTGCGGGCAATCTCGGCGGCCGCCATGCGTTCAAAATCCTCTTCGGTATACAGGGGAACGACGGCGGTTTCCTCGCCAGGAGCCAGATAGATACTGTCCGGGTACCGCTGCTGCGAATATTGGGCAGGGGTGCCACAGGATGCCAACATCAGAAGGATGGGCAGGAAAAGTGTCGCGCTCCGTTTCATAATTTAGTCTCCTATCAATAAATTGTTTTATCTTTGCAGTTACAATTTTGGTGCCGCGAGGCGCCGTTTAAATATTAGATGCAATTTTCGCAAAAAAACGCAGTTTTTCTACAACAATATGGCAAAAGAGGTTACCAAACGGTCTGAGAACTATTCCCAGTGGTACAACGATCTGGCCCTGAAGGCAGATCTCGCAGAGCAGTCCGCCGTGCGCGGATGTATGGTCATCAAACCCTACGGCTACGCCATCTGGGAGAAGATGCAGGGCACGCTTGACAAGATGTTCAAGAAGACGGGCGTGCAGAACGCCTACTTCCCGCTTTTCATCCCCAAGTCTTTCTTCAGCCGCGAGGCGGAGCACGTGGCGGGATTCGCCAAGGAGTGCGCCGTGGTCACGCACCACCGCCTGATGAACGACCCGGACGGCGGCGGCGTCGTCGTGGATCCGGACGCGAAGCTCGAGGAGGAGCTGATCGTCCGCCCGACCTCCGAGACCATCATCTGGAGCACCTACAAGAACTGGATCACGTCCTGGCGCGACCTCCCCATCCTGTGCAACCAGTGGTGCAACGTCGTCCGCTGGGAGATGCGCACCCGCCTGTTCCTCCGCACCGCGGAGTTCCTCTGGCAGGAAGGCCACACGGCCCACGCCACCGCGCAGGAGGCCGAGGCCAAGGCCTATGAGATGGTGCACGTCTACGCCGACTTCGCCCGCAACGTGATGGCCCTCCCGGTCATCGTCGGCCACAAGAGCCCCAACGAGCGCTTCGCCGGCGCCCTGGACACCCTCACCATCGAGGCGATGATGCAGGACGGCAAGGCCCTGCAGGCCGGCACGTCCCACTTCCTCGGCCAGAACTTCGCCAAGTCCTTCGACGTGCAGTTCACCAACAAGGAGGGTAAGCAGGAATACGTCTGGGCCACGTCCTGGGGCGTCAGCACCCGTCTGATGGGCGCGCTCATCATGGCCCACGGCGACGACAACGGCCTCGTGCTGCCTCCGAAGCTCGCCCCCATCCAGGTCGTGATGGTGCCGATCTACAAGACCGACGAGGAGCGCGCCGCCGTCCTCGACAAGATGGCCGCCGTCAAGGCCGGCCTCGAGGCCCTCGGCCACAGCGTCAAGGTCGACGACCGCGACACGGTCCGCCCGGGCTTCAAGTTCGCCGAATGGGAGCTCAAGGGCGTACCCGTGCGCCTGGCGATGGGCGCCCGCGACCTCGCCGCCGGCACCGTGGAGGTGGCCCGCCGCGACACGCTGACCAAGGAAACGATGGCCCTGGAGGGCATCGAGCAGCATATTTCCAAGCTCCTGGACGACATCCAGCAGAACATCTACGACAAGGCCCTCGCCTTCCGCGACAGCAACGTCGAGAAGTGCGACGACTGGGAGGAATTCAAGACCAAGATCCAGACCGGCAAGTTCCTGCTCTGCCACTGGGACGGCACCGTCGAGACCGAGCAGGCCATCAAGGACGCCACCAAGGCCACGATCCGCTGTATTCCCATCGACAGCTATGTCTGCGAGGAGGAGGGCAAGGACATCTTCTCCGGCAAGCCTTCCCACCGCCGCGTCGTTTTCGCTATCTCGTATTAATCCGGATTTAACCCAAATTCTACGCGATATGAGAAAAGCTTTGACACTCACCGCGGCCCTCGTGGCCGCCTGCTTCAGCGCCCTGGCCCAGGACGATGTCCAGAAGGCCGTCGCCGAAGCCGCCGCCGCTTTCTCCGAAGCACCCAAGACGGAGGAGACCGTAGCGAAACCCAACTACTGGACGACTTTCGCCGTCTTTGACCTCGGTTTCAACCAGACTTCCCTGTGGAGCTGGGCGTCCGGTGGCTACAACAGCGCCACCCTGCGCGCCGGCATCGACGCCAACGCCAACTACGCACGCGACCTCGCGACCTGGGACAACCGCCTGCAGCTGATGTACGGCTTCCTGTGGTCCGCCGACAAGGAGAACCTCATCCAGAAGAGCGCCGACCTGATGCAGTTCGAGAGCCGCTTCGGCTACAAGACCTCGGAGGAGAGCAAGTGGAAATACACCGCCGACCTCACCTTCAAGTCCCAGTTCACCGACAGCTACGACTCCTACAAGCAGGACGGCAACGGCTCCTGGAGCGGCCAGCTCAAGTCCGGCTTCTTCGCCCCCGGCTACCTCACCTTCGGTATCGGTATGGCCTGGGATCCGGCCCCCTGGTTCGACCTCAACCTTTCCCCGGTCACGGGCGGCTACACCTTCTGCAACATCCCCGAACTCCGTAAGGGCTACGGCATGAAGCTGCGCGACGCCGCGCTCGATCCGGGCATCGGCGCCAACTACTACCCCGCCCTCTTCCAGCTCGGTGCCCAGCTCAAGATGAACCTCAAGGCTTCGGTCAACGACATCTTCACCTACGAGACGCAGCTCATCCTTTTCACGGACTACCTCAACCATCCGTTCGTGTGGAACCGCGTCAACTGGGACAACAAATTCGGCCTGCTCGTCGGCAAGTACATCAAGATCGCCTTCGACACCTGGCTGATCTACGACCCGATCGTGCTGGTCGCCGACAAGTCGGGCAACGACATCCGTCAGCGCGTGCAGTTCAAGGAGTTCTTCTCCATCAACTTCACCTACACCCTCGGCAAGAAGAAATAGAGAAATGACACGGATCCTGCTCGCCGTCAGCGGGGGCATCGATTCGATGTACCTGGCAAACCGGGCCCCGGAACTTTTTCCCGGAGCCCGGTTTGCCGTCGCACACTGCAATTTCGCGCTCCGCGGCGCGGAGTCCGACGCCGACGAGGCGTTCGTCCGCGCCTGGTGCGCGGAACACGGCCTGGAATGCTTCGTGAAGCGTTTCGACACGCGCAGCTATGCGGCGGAGCACGGCATCAGCATCGAGATGGCGGCGCGCGACCTGCGCTACGCCTGGTTCGCGGAGCTGCGCCGGGCGGGCGGCTTCGACGCCGTGGCCGTGGCGCACAACGCTGACGACAACGCCGAGACGCTGCTCCTCAACCTGCTGCGCGGCACGGGCACCCGCGGCCTGCGCGGCATGGGCGACCACGACGGCATCGTCCGCCCGCTGCTGGACATCCCGCGCGAGGACATCCGCGCCTGGATGACGGCGCGCGGGCTGGCCTGGCGCGACGACAGCACCAACGCCGACAGCACGCCCAAGCGCAACCGCATCCGCAACGAAGTCTTCCCCATTTTCGCCCGCATCAATCCTTCCTTCGTGCGTACGCTGGGCGAGGACATGCGCCGCTTCGCCCGCGTGGACGACATCGCGGACAGCTATTTCCGCGCCGTGCGCGAGGGACTCACCACGGAGACGGGCGACATCCGCCTCCCCGCCGTGCTCGCGCTCGAGCACTGGGAATACGTCCTCTGGCGCCTGCTGGAGGGCTCCGGCCTCAGTGGACCGACTTTCGAGAAACTCGTCGCCCTGCTGCGCCGCTACAAGGAGGCGCCGCGCGGCACCGTCACCATCGGCGGCAAGACCTTCGAGGGCACGGGCACGGTCCTCCGGATCGAGAAAGAGTTGCTGATTATTCCGTAATATAGACGTCGTCACCGGGCTCCGCGAAATAGAACTGCTCCCGCGCATAGCGCTCCAGGGAGTCGCGGTCGCCCGTCATCACCCGGATCCGGCGGTCGAGCTCCTCGTTCTCCCGCTGGTACTGCTCGATCTGGCGCTCCTGGCGGCGGAGCGACAGGCCGGCCTGCACCCAGTTGACGAGGTTGTCCTTCTTCAGGAACATGAAGAGCAGGAACACCACCGTGGCAATGATGGCATAACGCAGGAAAGAGCGCTGCTCCTTCCTGTTGCCGTCCTTGTCGCGGTTCCAGAGATCTTTGGTGTATTTGGCCATAATTATTTGCACAAAAATAGTTATTTTTGCTGAACAATCTAAAACTAAAAAACAGGAATGAAACCTACTCTTCTCGTCCTGGCCGCCGGCATGGGCAGCCGCTACGGCGGCCTCAAGCAGATGGACGGCCTGGGACCCAACGGCGAGACCATCATCGACTATTCCATCTACGACGCCGTGCAGGCCGGTTTCGGCCGCGTCGTCTACATCGTCCGCGAATATTTCCTCGAGCAGTTCAAGGAGGCTGTCGCCCGGAAATACAGCCACGTCAAGTGCACCGACGGCTCCCCGCTCGAATTCGTCTTCGTGACCCAGGAGCTCGACAAGATCCCCGCCCGCTTCACGCTCAATCCCGAGCGCCAGAAGCCCTGGGGCACCGCCCACGCCATGCTGATGGCCGCCGAAGTGATCCATGAGCCGTTCGTCGTGATCAACGGCGACGACTACTACGGCCGCGAGTCCTTCCGCATCGCCGCCGACTGGTGCCGCGCGCACCAGCAGACCGAGGGCATCTACGCCATCATCGGCTTCGAGCTGGACCACACCCTGAGTGAATCGGGCGGCGTGTCCCGCGGCATCTGCCACTACGACGCGCAGCAGCACCTGACCGACGTGGTCGAGCACCTCGACATCCGCCAGGGCGCCGACGGCGTGGTGCGCGGCGAGAACTCCGCCACCGGCGAGCAGGTCGTGCTCCAGGGCAAGGACCTCTGCTCGATGAACATGTGGGGCTTCACCCCCGACTATTTCGCCAAGAGCGCAGCCATCTTCGAGACCTTCCTGGAGCAGTACAGCCAGGAGCTCAAGAAAGAGTTCTATATCCCCTACGCCATCGACTGCATGATCCAGGACGGCAGCGCCCAGTGCGACGTCCTCTCCACGCCTTCCCGCTGGTTCGGCGTGACTTACAAGGAGGACCGTCCGGCCGTGGTCGAGAAATTCGCGCAGCTCGCCCGCGAGGGCGTCTATCCTTCACCCCTTTATCAGTAGACACATGGCTAAAGGCATCAAACCCAGGAACTACAGCTTCCTGAACAAGTTCACCTACTTCCTCCCGGGCGTTGGACACATGTTCGTCCTGCTCGTCTTCCTGTTTGTCGGCGCCCTGATCGGAGGCATCTTATCCACTCCCGTCCTCTTCATTTTCGGGCAGGAACAGGGACTCCTGTACGCGCAGCTCATCTCTTATCCCGTGATGTTCATCCCGCCGATGATCTATGCGAGCAGATGCAGCCGCGACAACAGCTACACCCACTCCGGCGTCATGCTGGACAACAAGCATTTCAGTCCGATGAACTTCGGTGTCTGCGCCCTGCTGGTGTCCCTCGCCACCATCGCGCTCGGCTTCTGCTCGGACGCGCTCTCCTCGGTCATGCCGCCCGTTCCGGAATGGTTCGAGAATCTTATGAAAGACATGACCACCGGCGACCATCTCTTCATCAACTTCTTGATGGTCAGCGTATTTGCCCCGTTCTTCGAGGAATGGCTCTGCCGCGGTATGGTGCTGCGCGGGCTGCTTGCCAACAAGATCAAGCCGGTCTGGGCCATCGTCATCTCGTCGGTGTTCTTCGGCGTCATCCACCTCAACGTCTGGCAGGCCCTCCCGGCCTTCCTGATCGGCTGCCTCTTCGGCTTCGTCTACTACAAGACCGGCTCGCTGAAGCTCACGATGCTGATGCACTGCGTCAACAACACGTTCGCACTGCTGATGTCCAACCTGAACGGGTTCGAGGACGTCAAGTCCTGGAAAGACGTGTTCCCCGGCGGGCACTACTGGATCATCTTCGCCGCAGGTATCCTGCTGCTGATATTGATCATCCGCGCTTTCCTCCGCATCCCGCAGGAGCGGCAGGAAGGCAACATGGACAAGGTCAAGCCTTTGTTTGAAGAATAGTTTCGCGCGCAGCGGCGACGTCGTGCACCCGCAGGATGTCGGCGCCGTGCAGGATTGCCAGGCGGTGGGCACGTTCCGTGTCGCCGCCTGTAAATCTTTTGTCGGCCGCCCCGATCAGGATCGGGCGGTCGAAGCCGCGCAGCCAGTCGAGTTTCTCCAGGATCTCCCAGTTCTGCTCCGCCGTCTTGGCGAAGCCCAGGCCCGGGTCAAGGACCCATTCGGCGATGCCGGCGTCTTCCGCCTTGCGGCTGAATTCTCCGAAGTAGTCCACCAGCGCGGGGACGACGCCCGCGGGATACGCGCACAGGGCATCCATCGAGCGCGGGTTGCCGCGCTTGTGCATCGCGACATAGGGCAGGCCCAGGCGGCCGACCGTCGCGAGCATCAGCGCGTCGTCCTCGCCGGCCGAGATGTCGTTGACCAGGAAGGGGCCCGCGCAGTCATAGACGCGGCGCACGATCTCGGCGCGCGTCGTGTCGACCGAAAGCAGCGCCGGGGCGTCCCAGGCGCGCACGACCGGCTCCAGGCGGCGCCATTCTTCCTCCAGCTCCACGTCCGCCGCGCCGGGGCGCGTGGAGACGGCGCCCAGGTCGATGATCTCCGCCCCGGCGGCGCACAGGAACCGGATCCGCTCCTGCGCCTGCGCTGCCTGGACCCGGCTCGGAGCGAAGAAGGAATCCGGCGTCAGGTTGACGATAGCCATTATCTTTACCATACACCAAAATTAGTGTTTTTTTCGCTATATTTGTCCACATATGCTTATCGTGATCGAAGGCCTGGACGGCGCCGGCAAGTCCACCCAGGTCCGTATGTTCAGAGAATACCTCGCCGGAGTCTGTCCCACGCTCGAGTACATCCATTTCCCGCGCTATGACGCGCCCGTCTACGGCGGCCTGATCGGGAAGTTCCTGCGCGGCGGCTTCGGCTCCATCGAGAGCGTGCATCCGCAGCTCGTGGCGCTCCTTTTCGCCGAAGACCGCCACGCCGCCGCCCCCGACATCCGCCGCATCCTGTGCGCGGGCGGCACGGTCCTGCTGGACCGTTACGTCTATTCCAACATCGCATACCAGTGCGCGAAGCTCGCCTCCGACAGCGAGGCCGAGGAGCTCCGCGAATGGATCAACAACACCGAATACGGGCAGTTCGACCTTCCCCGGCCGGACCTCAACATCTTCCTGGACGTCCCCATCGGATTCGTGGAGCAGAGTCTCTCCGCCCAGCGCGGCGGAGGCGACCGCGAATACCTCCACGGCCGGCAGGACATCCACGAGGCGGACATCGCCTTCCAGCGCCGCGTGCGCGAGATGTACCGCCGGCAGGCGGAGCTCGACCCGCATTTCATCATCGTGGACTGCGGCGACGCCGAAGGCCGGATGCTGCCGCCCGACGCCATTTTCAACAAAATCAAGACTGTCTATGAGAATTATCCGAAGGATTAGCGCCGTCCTGATCGGCTTCGTCTTCTTCCTGTCCGGCATCCTGAAGATTATGGATCCCGTGGGAGCCCGCCTCGTCGTGGAGAGCTATCTCCAGTTCCTTCACATGAACTGGCTGTCGGGGCTGGCCGGCCTGGCCGGCACCGGCTTCGCCCTGCTGGAGGCCCTGCTCGGCGCCGCCCTCATCACGGGCGTCTGGCGCAAGGTCGCCGGCATCGCGTCGGGCGCGCTGATGGGCTTCTTCACCCTCCTCTCCGTCCTGCTTCTTATCAAGAATCCCCATATGGACTGCGGCTGCTTCGGCGAGATCGTGCGCCTGACGCATCTGCAGAGCTTCCTCAAGAATATCGTCCTGCTGGTTCTCTGGGCGCTGGCCTTCCTGCCTTTCAACAAGCTGGAACCCACCCGCAAGGTCAAATACGTCAGCTTCCCGATCGCGGCGGTGTCCGTCGTCGGATTCCTGCTGTACTCCTCGCTGACCATCCCGCTGGTGGACTTCACGCCCTTCAAGCCGGGCGCCGAGCTGATGCTCCCCGAGGACATCGACGACCCGACCGACGACCGCACGCCGACCCTGTCGCTGAGCGACGCCGACGGCGAATACTTCGACGACCTGCTGATGGAGGGCGACCTGATGGTCGTCTCCGTCTACGATCCGGGCAAGCTCAAGCCCAGGCAGTGGGACAAGATCGTCACGCTGCTGCAGGACGCCGCCGCCACCGGCTACAAGCCCATGGTGCTGGCCGCCGCCACGCCGTCCATCATGCAGGAGTGCACCTCCGCACCGGAGGTGCTGGACGCGACCTACTTCGCCGACCGCAAGAAACTCCTCACCCTCAACCGTTCCAACGGCGGCGCGTCCTATATCCAGGAGGGACTCATCGTCACGAAGTGGGGGATCCGGCGGCTGCCGGACCGCGAGAAGCTGGAATCGCTTCTCGCCACGGACGTGACGGAGTCCCTCTTGGCGGAAAACAACGGAGACCGGCTCAAGTTCCAGGCCTTCCTGTTGTATGTGTTTGCCGTGATGCTGCTGCTCTAGGCTACGCGCCTATCCTGAACAGGATCGACGTGTGAGACATCTGGCGGAATATCTTCATCGGCAGTTCCAGGTGCATCAGCTGGCCCCAGGAGTGGACATCGAGAATGACGGTGTCATTCCGGGTCTTGATACCACAGACAACCACCCAGTGCAGATCGGAAAGCTGGCCTTCGGCAAAGCCTGAATGCGTGCCATTACTCATGTTCTGCAAGGGAGTGGCATGCATGGCCCAGAAAATCGCACCGCCATTTTTCATATGCGAAATCCAGGCTTCCAGGTTCTTCTTGGCCCGGGTCGTCGTCCCCCACGCGGACAGTTCCGTGAGGCTGAGCGGATTGAACACGAACTTGATCATGTGTTTCATTTCCGTCGCAGCGGTGAACATCTTGATCACGCGGGGCACGAGCTCGATCTTTAGGGATGTCTCCATCTGGGCGAGCGAAGCCTGGAACATCCAGTTGACCTCCGGCGCTTCACCGCAAGGATACTTCTCAGCGACATTGACACTGGCGTCCCGCAGGCGTTTGGGGACAGTATAGCCCATCAGGGATCCGGTATCATACAACTTCATGACCACATCGGCGAGCATGTTGAGATTCACCTTCGCCAGATAGAACATGACGGCGACAGGACCGCAAATCGGATAATCGGCACTTTGAATGACGCCGGAACACGGGAACGGGCGATTGGATGTAAACGCCGTATAGCCATTTGTGTACTCCTGACAGAAAACCAACCTGTTCAGACCCAGGCGGACCTGTTCGACCGTAATCCCGGGCCATGCACTCTTCCCTGAATGGGAATGAGCCCAATTCTCGATCTTCTCCCGGATCTGCCCGTGCGGGGTTGGCGCGATTTCCTTGCCGCCAACCTTGAAGATCCCGTCATAGGTCAGCTTGTTGTTTTTCGTGGTGCCGCTGATCGTGTAACGGACCTTATCGTCAGATGTGTCGCCACAGGTGAAGAGATGCCGTCCGACGGCATCATCCCCGCCAAGCACCGCGACTTCCACCCAGAATTTTTCTCCATTCCTGATCTCCTTGATGGCACGGAGATTTACCTTCAATTCCTGCCCGGCAAGAAGGCTCTCGGAAACATACGTGCCGGAATCGCCCTGGACACGGATCCGCGACGTAAAAACGCCCTTGTTCTTCAATTCGACAAAACGGACGGGGGTATCGACCACCGTAAAGAAGTCCGACAGCCCGTTATATGTCAGCGTATTGCTGCCCGTCGTCCCGCTGATGGTATAGCGGGCCCGCTTGATCGACGATTTCTTATAGACGAAGCCCTGGGTTGACGTATTGTTGCGTCCGCCCGCGACGAAGGCCTCCAGGAAAACCACGTCGCCATCCTGGATCTTTCCTCCGGCCTTGGACAGGTCGAGGATCCTTTCCTCTCCGACGGTGATGTTCTCCGGGTCACAATATGTGGAAGAGCCGCCCTTCACATGGATTCTCGAATAGAATCCGGCATTATCCACCTTCAGGGAAAGGAAGCGGATGGGTTCGGCTATCTTCGTGTACTGGTTGATCAACCCCTGATAAGAGAGACTGTTTTTCAGCGTCGTTCCCGAGATGGTATAGCGCGCCCGCTTGTTGGATGTTTTCCGATAGACAAAGCGCTGTGACGCTGTATTATTCTTTCCCCACACGACATTGGCCTCCAGGTAAACGATATCGCCATCCCGGAAAAGGCCGCCGGCATCGGCGATATCCACGGTCCGTTCCCTATTCTGCCGGATATCCTCCGGGAAACGATACTCCCCGCCCGAATTACCTTTGATTACGATTTCCGCCACAAGTGGACCGGTGTTTTTCAAAGAGACTCATCTGATTTCTTCCATAGATTTGTGTTTTAATTAGTTATTAGAAAAGTGAATTAGTATTGCAATATAAGAATTATTGCGGAAATGTCCCATATTGTTTTAAAAAACGGCAATGGGAACGACAAAAAAGCCAGCCCGGTCAGGGCTGGCTGATCATTCAGTCGGATAGGGCCGGTCTAGCCCAGGAAGGCCAGGATGCCGGCGATGTCGTCCTTGGCGAAGGACTTCTGCTCGCCGGAAGCGAGATTCTTCAGGTTCACCACGCCCTGCTCCATCTCGGAAGCGCCCGTGATGGACAGGAAGGGGATGGACTTGCGCTCGGCGTAGTCGAACTGCTTCTTGAGCTTGGCGGCGTCGGGGTAGAGCTCCACCGACACGCCCTGCGCGCGGAGCGCCGCGGCAAGCGGCAACAGGTAGCGGACCTCGTCCGCGCCCATGTTGGCGAGCAGCAGGCGCGTGGCGCTGCTGAGCCCCTGCGGGAACTTGTCCAGGCCGGCGAGCACGTCGTAGATGCGGTCGGCGCCAAAGCTCACGCCCACACCGGACATGTCGGGCAGGCCGAAGATGCCGGTGAGGTTGTCGTAGCGGCCGCCGCCGCAGATGCTGCCGATCTGCCAGTCGAGCGCCTTGACTTCGAAGATGGCGCCCGTATAATAATTGAGGCCGCGGGCCAGCGAGAGGTCGATCTCGACCGGCGTGGCGATGCCCGCGGCAGCGATGAATCCGAACAGCTCCTCCAGCTCGTCCAGGCCCTTGAGGCCCGTCTCGGAAGCGCCCATGATGCTGCGCATCCTGGCGAGCTTCTCCGCATTGGTCCCGCTCAGGGTGAGCACGGGCTCGAGCACGGCGATGGCGGCGTCGGTCAGGCCCTTCTCGCGCATCTCGTCCTTGACGGCGTCAAGGCCGATCTTGTCCAGCTTGTCGATGGCCACGGTGATGTCCACCACCTTGTCGGGGAAGCCGCAGATCTCCGCCAGGCCGGTGAGGACCTTGCGGTTGTTGATCTTGACGAGCACGCGCACGCCCAGCTTCTCGAAGACCTTGTCCACGATCTGCACCAGTTCCAGCTCGCAGAGCTGGCTGCGGGAGCCGATGGCGTCCACGTCGCACTGGTAGAATTCGCGGTAGCGGCCCTTCTGCGGACGGTCGGCCCGCCAGACCGGCTGGATCTGGAAACGCTTGAACGGGAAGGACAGCTCGTTCTGGTGCTGCACCACGAAGCGGGCGAACGGCACCGTGAGGTCGTAGCGGAGGCCCTTCTCGCATACCTGCGGGGTCAGCGGCTTCGACATGTCCACGTCGGCGAAGGCGTCGCCGGAATTGAGGATCCGGTACAGCAGCTTGTCGCCCTCCTCGCCGTACTTGCCGAGCAGCGTGGAGAGGTTCTCCATCGCCGGCGTCTCGATCTGGGCGTAGCCATAAGTACGGAAGACGGAACGGATCGTGTCGAAGATATAGTTGCGCCGCGCGGTCTCCTGAGGACCGAAATCGCGGGTGCCTTTTGGTATGGAAGGTTTCTGTGCCATCGCTGTTTGAATTATTCTGCAAATTTACCTACTTTTGTTAAAATATCCCGTAAATCAACATGAAAGATTTTATCAAAATGGTGTTGGCGGTGCTCTGCGGCCTTTTCATTGCCGGATTCATCGCCTTTATCCTCTTCTTCGGCATGATCGGCTCCCTGGCCGCCGGCAGCAAACCCGTCCTCCCCAGATCCGGTGTTCTCACCCTCAATCTCGGCAAATTCGCCCTCGGTGAGCAGACACAGGAGGCCGATCCGTTCGGCTCCCTGAGCCCGGCTTCCCTGCTGACCGGAGCCAGCTCCAGCGTCCCCGCCACCATCGGCATCTGGGACGCCGTGCAGGCCATCAACGCCGCCGCCGAAGATCCCGCCGTCAAGTACATCTTCCTCCGCGCCGACGGCAACCTTTCCGGCGTGACCCAGCTCGAGGAGCTGCGCACTGCCCTGAAGCACTTCCGCGCCACGAGCGGCAAGCCCGTCGTCGCCTACCTGGAATCCTTCAGCACGGGCGAATACTACATCGCCTCCGTGGCGGACAAGATCTATATGACCTCCCATCTGGGCGCCGAGCCGATGATGTACGGCGTCGGTTCGCAGATGTTCTTCTTCGGCGACCTGCTGAAGAAATTCGGCGTCAACGTGCAGCTGATCCGCCACGGCAAATACAAGTCGGCCGGCGAGATGTACACCCGCGGCAACGCCAGTCCGGAGAACCGCGAGCAGTACCAGCGGATGATCGACTCCATCTGGGAAACCATCGGCGATGAGATCGCCGCTTCCCGCGACATCGAGCGCGCCCGGCTGGACGCCCTCATCAACGGCCTGGAGCTCCGTCTCCCGCAGGATTGCGTGGACAACGGCCTCGTGGACGCGCTGGTGGACCGCCAGGCCCTGGAGGACAAGCTCACGTCCCTCGCCGTCGCGGACGAGTATAAAGACATCAAGTGGATCGACTTCGCCGACTACGTGGAGGCCCGGAACCTTCCGACCAAGATCCGGCAGAAGATTGCCGTCGTCTATGCCGACGGCGAGATTGTCAACGGCTCCGCCAAAAGCGACGTTGCCGGCAACCGCTTTGCCGCCATCCTCGCCAAGGTCCGCGCCGACTCCACCGTCAAGGCCGTCGTGCTGCGCGTCAACTCTCCGGGCGGCAGCGTCCAGGCATCCGAGGTCATCAAGGACGAGCTCGACCGGCTCCAGGCCGTCAAGCCCGTCGTCGCCTCCTACGGCAGCACCGCCGCATCCGGCGGCTATTGGATCTCCAACAACTGCGAGAAGATCTTCTCCAACGCCACCACCCTCACGGGCTCCATCGGCGTATTCGGCCTGGTACCGGACCTCTCCAAGACGGCCCGGGAGTTCGCCCACGTGGGCGTTGAAAGCGTCACGTCCCACAAGCACGGCGACATCATGGGCATGATGCGCCCGCTCGACGCGGCCGAGTATGGCTATATGCTCACCGGCATCGAGGCGGTCTATGACCGCTTCACCACCATCGTCTCCGAGGGCCGCGGCATTCCGAAGGCGACCGTCGACGCCATCGGGCAGGGCCGTGTCTGGACCGGCGCCGATGCGCTCGGCATCAACCTGGTCGACGAGATCGGCACCCTGGAGGACGCCATCCACTATGCGGCCGCCGCAGCGGGCGATCCCGACCTGGACAGCTGGAACATCAAGGGCTACCCCGCCCCGATGGGCGCCTCCGAGCGCTTCCTCGACATGCTCAGCGGCGGCAAGGGCAACGAGAACGCGATGGTCGCCACGCTCCGCAAGCTCTCCAGCCCGCAGGTTTACGCGCGCATGGACAACGACATCCGCATCAAATAATCACGAATTTTTAAAAAAATTTGGAATCTCGAAAAAATTGCCTACCTTTGCAGTCCCAAACATCGCGGGGTAGAGCAGTTGGTAGCTCGTCGGGCTCATAACCCGGAGGCCGGAGGTTCGAGTCCTTCCCCCGCTACTAGACAAAACGGCAGCCTTTCCGGCTGCCGTTTTTCTTTGCGGGGGAAGGACTCCGTCCCTTCAACCCCCTGTCGCTCCGCGACATCCCCCTATTCAGGGGGAATGCGCCCTCCACTTCCGTTCCGGGCGGTGCCTGCGCTGCTTCAACTTTCTTCGAAAGTCTCGCTGACGCTCCGGCACGGCGCTGACGCGCCTTCGGCCCTTCGGGCCTCAAACCACCAGCCAGCAGCCTCTCCTTCCGAGCGTTACCAAAGCCTCCAGGGGCGAAACGGGGCCCCAGCGCCCCTGGCGACAGGAAAAATGGTTCGCCCCGGGCAATACGGGGTGTCTGCGCCCCTGGCAGACCACTCTGCTAAACGGGAATTCATTCAGCATCGAAACTCCACAGAAGGAGACTCTTGTTTTCTTCCTCAATCAGTTTTGACAGAAATGCCATATCCCGATGGGATACAGCGACACATCCCTGGCAGCTTCTCCGATTCAAGGGTATATACTTTCTCCAGCTATTGAGATCCACCCAATATGAACTGTGAATCATCAAAGCCCTTTGGAGTGCCTTGCTGTTGCTGACGTCCAACCCTTTCAGGAAGTATCCAGTCTTGTTTTCTTTCCCGTGTTGCTTCGTGACAACAAAATGTCCGAGGGAAAAGCATTCACTGCCCGGCTCGTTGCTCCGAAACGCGCCTCAAGGGATTAACAATTATGCATGCCCATTCACGACACTCCGTTCAACCTTTTCTTGGTCAAGATTCAGAAATACGTGCCAGTAGGCATCACCGCCATCATTGACATTCGCCCAATAGCGACTAAGATTCTGGCGGAACGGAGGTGGTCCGGCGGCGTCCGGATCCTCCGGATCATAGAGCGGTTGTTCTTTGTCTTCCAGGTCAGCCCGGCCCATATAGACGAAGGTTATACGAACATATCTGTCGCCCTTGGGGCCTTTCATATACAAATATTGGCGGGCGTAGTTTTTAAGACCGCCCTCCTCGAACAAATAGCCATTCTCATCGTAGGCCTTTTTCTTCAGGATAGTCGGGTATTCCCGCTGTAAGATTTGCTCCGCCTTTCGGATGTCGGACAAACTTGGTGTGTATAGGGTGGCGCCATACAAGCTCAACATCCAATTAACGGCAGAAGTGTCCACAAAGACATAGCCGATTAAAGATTCATCTTCGTCCCGCCCGTCGATATCGCAAAAGCGGACAGGGATATTGGGCCCGGTCGTCTCGGCCGGCCAGGAAATGTATTTGGCATTCGACAAGTCCAGGTATTTTTCCAATACCGGATGTTTTCTTCTGGATGAATAGTGAGCCACACCCCAACCAATCGACAACTGATCGGAACTGGAGTTTAAGACAAATTCGTCCGTCGAACCGTCTTTGTGTTCAATTACCAATGTGGCCTCCGGGGCGTACTTGCTAATTGTCTGACGCCCCCGGTGGATTTCCCTTATTACTTCGCTCCATTCTGATTCGTCAACGATGACCTTACTGGACAAATCTTTATCGCTAAAATTTTTAAGCCAGATACTGTCAATGTTGTCAGAAACGACATTAGGATGTACGCCACAACCTGAAACTAAAAGAGCCAGGAAGGGAACAAGGACAAAACGAAGAACCATAATCAAGTTATTAATCAGGTTATTACGCGTTCATTATATGCAAAAACCGTGCTGCCGGCATTCTATGTCTTGTTCATCGCCTTAGCCGAATAGCATTTCCGTTTATCGCGCCCGCTACTCAGCGTAACGGACCTCCTTCAACAGCGTCGACTTGAACAGGGATTGGAGCGAAACGATTTGTTCCGACGGATCGAATTGGTCACCATATCGTTCCTTGATGAGTCTCTTAACCCGGGGAAGGGAAATCGGGTAATCGGAAAATCGCGGCAGACCTGGATATGAGCCCCCGTCAGATTGAACGGATGCTTGCCGATATGAAAGCAAAAGGCATCATCCGTCGGATCGGTGCCAACCGGAACGGCTATTGGGAAATCGTGGAGGATTGAGAATTCCCGGAAGTTTGTCGGGGCTCGGCGTTTCCGTCAAGCAGCAGCGCGACCCTGTCAGAATAAGGGGATAAGCGGGGGCTGTCCATAACCTCCTGACGCTGCTCATCCGTCATCGGCGCGAGATAGATCCGATACCCGTACACGGGTCCATATACAATGGTTTTATAGCAGATTTCGCAGTAATCCGGGAAAAACGTTTGGATGTGTCGGCAACGGCTCTTTTTTAGCAGTTTCCGAATGGTCCGCATCTCTTCCTCATCCAGGCCGACGTCTTCTTTCAAGGTGCCGTCCACATATACCATCGGGGACTCTCCCTCGTCAAAAGCGGTGCGGGCATATGCAACCAGTTCCTCGATCGCGTCTTTCTTCTGCTCATAATGCTTCGCCAGCTTCTCCGCATCGCAATCCCAGGCAGGAATTCTGACCGCCACCAGAAAGATCACGGCCAGCACAGACAAGACCGACAAAGAGACAATCAGCTTTTTATGAAGTCCGCCTATTTTGAAACTCCGGATCAAGACAAGGACAGCCCATGCGACCAATACGGACGCAAGCACCAGTGTAACCGGCGGGAACAAGAAGAGCAACACAGTGCCTCCCCACGGATCCAGGTAAAAGGCCAACAGGAGGGGAAGCAGGAGCAGAAACGGGATGTAGTGCCACCAGTGTTTCAGGGGACTTGAGTTCTTGTTCATAGTATTGGATCAAAAAAGGTCTAGCGAGGACTATTGAAGGGAAAAGACGATAGGCAGAACGATCAAAACGTCGACAGCCTCTCCCCTATGTTTTCCGGGTTTCCATTTCGGCGAACCCGACACGACACGGATGGCCTCCTCATCAAACAAGGGATGCGAACTGCTACGGACCACCTTTATATCGGCAACGGAGCCATCGGCCTTTACCACAAACTGAAGGTAAATACGTCCGATAATACAAGTCTCGGGATCGACATTTTCAAGCCTGGAAACCACCCATTTAGCGAAATCGGGCACACCCCCTCCCTGGAACTGGGGCTCTTCATCAAGATTGTCAACCCGGAACTTATAAACACGAGATGTAGAGTCCGGGGCTTCCCTCACTTCTTTCGGGCATGCTTCAGATGCATTCGGAACCTGCCCCAATAAAGGAACAGAACTGAAAGCCAAAGCTAATAATATGGCGATCCTTTTCATCCCCAGACAAGCTTGCAAATATCCTGCCCCGGGACCAGCTTAGCCCAGCAGGACGTCCAGGATCATCATCAAGGCGAAACCGAGCGCGAAGCCGACGGTGCCGATGTTGGAGTGCCTGCCCTGGGAGTACTCTGGGATCAGCTCCTCCACGACCACGTACAGCATGGCGCCGGCGGCAAAGGCCAGCATATACGGCATGATGCCGAGGACGGCGGTGGAAAGCAGCAGCACGAGCGCGCCGCCGATGGGCTCGACGATGCCGCTCAGCGTCCCGATGCCGAACGAGCGCCGGCGGGAGTTGCCCTCCGCGCGCAGGGGCATCGAGATGATGGCCCCTTCGGGGACATTCTGGATGGCGATGCCCAGCGAGAGGGCCAGGGCGCCGGCCATGTTGAAATCGGCCGTCAGGGCGCCTGCGATGGCAACGCCGACCGCCATTCCCTCCGGGAAATTGTGGATGGTCACGGCCAGCGCGAGCTTGGTGGTACGCGACAGGCGGCTCTGCGGGCCTTCGGCCTCACCGGTGGCGTGGAGGTGCGGGGTGACGTAGTCGATGAGCAGCAGGAAGGCGAAACCGGCCAGCAGGCCGATGACCGGCGGCACGACCGCCGAGGCCCCCTCTCCCATCTCGATGGCGGGAATGATCAGCGACCACACGGACGCCGCCACCATCACGCCGGAGGCAAATCCCAGCAGGACCTTCTGCAGCAGCGCCGGCATCTCCCGCTTCATGAAGAATACGAAAGCAGACCCGAGCGCAGTGCCCAGGAAAGGAATCATCAATGCTATAAAAACTGGACTCATCTATTCTCTATTGATTTCATTGCAAAGATGCGAAGAAAAATCCACAACCCGGTTGCGTTTTAACGGGTATAATCCGTATCTTTGTTCAGAACGACCATGAAACGTGAGGACGAAATAGCGAAAGTGACCCTGGTCGGCAGTGTGGTCAACCTGCTGCTCGTGGGGCTCAAGGCCGTGGCCGGCGTGGCGGGGCATTCAGCCGCCATGGTCTCGGACGCGGTCCATTCCCTGTCGGATTTCGTCACCGACATCGTCGTCCTTATTTTCGTGCGCGTGAGCGCCCGCCCGCAGGACGACGACCACGACTACGGCCACGGCAAGTACGAGACCATCGCCACGCTCTTCATCGGCCTGGCGCTCGCTGCCGCCGCCGTGGGCATCGTAGTGGCCGCGGCGCGGAAGTTGGCCGCCTGGTTCCAGGGCGAAGAGCTGCCGGCGCCCGGAGCGCTCGCCCTCTGGGCCGCGCTCATCTCCATCGTCGTCAAGGAAATCCTCTACCAATACACCCGCATCAAGGGCCGGAAGCTGGACTCCCCCGCCCTGGAGGCAAACGCCTGGCACCACCGCTCCGACGCGCTGAGCTCCGTCGGCGCGGCCATCGGCATCGGCGGCGCCATCCTGCTGGGACAGCGCTGGACGGTGCTGGACCCGCTGGCCTCCATCGCGGTCGGCGCCATGCTGGTCAAGGTGGCCTGGGACCTGCTTGGGCCCAGCGTCGGCGAGCTCACGGACAGTTCCCTGCCGGCCGACACGGAGGAGGAAATGCTCCGGATCATCCGGAGCGTCGAGGGTGTGGAAGATCCGCACAACCTGCGTACCCGCCATGTGGGCAACCGCATCGCGGCCGAGGTCCACATCCGCCTGGACGGGACCCAGAGCCTCGCCGAGGCCCACGAGAAGGCCACGGAGGTCGAACGCCGCTTCAAGGAGCGCTTCGGCGCCCAGTCCCATCTCATCGTCCACATGGAGCCCCGGAAGAGGTAACAATCAGCGATTTTTGCATTTTTTTCAGAAAGTTCTTGCATAATTCAAATATATCGTCTACTTTTGTATCGGCTTACGATATAACGAACGCCGAGACAAATTATGGGAACTAACAATCAAGCACTGACTGAAGCAGTATTTTACATCCTGCTTGCCTTGCAGAAGCCCCTCCACGGATACGGGATCATGCAAGAGACTTCCGAGCTGAGCAACGGCCGGCTCATCCTCTCCGCCGGCACCCTGTATGGCGCCATCTCCACCCTGATCGACAAGGGATGGATCAAGCCCTACGGCGTGGAAGCGGACCGCCGCAAGGAGTACATCATCACCGACGAGGGCAAGCGCGTCCTCGTGGCGGAACTGGACAGGCTCCAGGAACTCGTAGACAACGGAAACAAACACATTAACAGATAAAACCATGAAAAGCACATTCAGAATCAACTGGTTCGTCGATTTCGACAAAGAAGAGCAGTGGCTCAACAAACTTTCTTCCCAGGGCCTGTGCTTCTGGCACACCAACGGCCTCCTCTACCGGTTCAAGGAGTGCAAGCCGGGCGAATTCACCTTCCAGATCGACTTCGACGAGAAGAAATCCTCCTCCAACGAGGACTACGTCGTGTTCCGCTCCGGCTGCGGCGACCAGTTCGTCCACCAATACAGGGACAAGATCTACTGGAAGCGCGCCGCTTCGCAAGGCCCGTTCGAGAGCGAGGACAACGTCCAGGCCAAGCTCCGGATGACCAACAAGGCGTACAACTTCCACGTCAAGCACCTCCTCGGCCTGACGCTGATCATGGCCTTCGGCGCCTTCATCTGCTTCCCGCTGGGACATTTCATCCTGCCGGAGTCCCTGCTCGCCACGCAGGTCGCCACCTTGGGACTGGGCCTCGCCGGCGGCATCCTGCTCGCCGAGTGCATCCTGCTGGTGCCGGCCATCAACAAACTTCGTAAGAAAATGGGTGAATTGATCAAAAGAGCCATCTAGTATTAGTTGTGTCCTCCTTTTCTTTCATGTGGTTCCGGGCTTCATCGCCCGGATTTTTTTGTATATCTCCCCCAATGTCACGGCAGTAAGTTTTGAAAATTATTTAATAATGTGTAATTTCGCGGCGAGTTTAGTAAAGTGTTTTACCTGACAGCCGGCAAGGGGCCGGCTTAGATGTATTTAGTATGGACTTCAAAGTTGGTTTCAAACCCAAGCTGTTCTCGACGTTCAAGAACGGTTACAACAAGCAGACGCTCGTCCAGGACCTGCTCGCAGGTATCATCGTCGGCATCGTGGCGCTGCCGCTCGCCATCGCGTTCGGCATCGCATCCGGCGCCACGCCGGAGGCCGGCATCCTGACGGCCATCGTGGCCGGTTTCATCATTTCCTTCTTTGGTGGCAGCAAGGTGCAGATCGGCGGTCCGACCGGCGCTTTCATCGTCATCGTCTATGGCATCATCCAGCAATATGGCATGAGCGGCCTGGCAATTGCGACCTTTATGGCCGGCGCTTTCCTGATCCTGATGGGTGTGCTCCACCTGGGCACGATCATCAAATATATCCCCTACCCGATCGTCGTGGGCTTCACCAGCGGTATCGCCCTGACGATCTTCGCGACCCAGATCAAGGACCTCTTCGGCCTACAGATCGAGAGCGTCCCGGCCGGTTTCCTGGACAAATGGGCCGTCTATTTCCAGCACTTCGACACCGTGAACTGGTGGACGCTCCTGATCGGCGTGTGCAGCATCCTGGTCATCGTGTTCATGCCCAAGATCAGCCGCCGCATCCCGGGTTCGCTCGTGGCCATCATCCTGATGACGGTTGTCGCGCTCATCCTTAAGCGCCTGGGCATCAGCGGCATCGAGACCATCGGCGACCGCTTCACGATCTCCTCCAGCCTGCCGCAGCCGGCCGTCCCCAGCCTCAGCTGGGAGACCGTCACCCGCCTGGCGCAGCCGGCGATGGTGATCGCCATGCTGGGCGCCATCGAGTCGCTGCTCTCCGCGGCCGTGGCCGACGGTGTGATCGGCGACCGCCACGACAGCAACCAGGAACTGGTCGCGCAGGGCATCGCCAACATGGTCACCCCGCTCATCGGCGGCATCCCCGCCACGGGCGCCATCGCCCGTACGATGACGAACATCAACAACGGCGGTCGCACGCCTGTCGCGGGCATCGCGCACGCCATCGTCCTGGCACTGATCTACCTGTTCCTGATGCCGCTCGTGCAGTACATCCCCATGTCCTGCCTCGCCGGCGTGCTGGTGGTCGTGTCCTATAATATGAGCGAATGGCGCAGCTTCAAGGCCATCCTCAAGAATCCCAAATCCGACATCATCGTCCTGCTGGTCACCTTCTTCCTGACCGTGATCTTCGACCTGACCGTCGCCATCGAGGTGGGCGTGCTGATCGCCTGCCTGCTCTGCATGAAGCGGATGGCCGAGACGACCAACGTCTCCGTGCTCAGCGACGAGATCGACCCGACCGCCGACACCGACGTGCAGGGCAACCTGGAGCACCTCACCATCCCGGAAGGCGCCAAGGTCTACGAGATCAACGGTCCCTACTTCTTCGGCATCGGCAACAAGTTCGAGGAAATGATGGGCGACATGGGCGGCCGCGCCAGGGTCCGCATCATCCGGATGCGCAAGGTGCCGTTCATCGATTCCACCGGCGTGCACAACCTCTCCAACATGTGCCGCATGTGCTCCCAGATGGGTGTCAAGGTGGTGCTTTCCGGCGTCAACCCGACCGTGATGAAGGTTCTCGAGAACGCCGGCATGGACGAAATCGTGGGCAAGGACAACATCTGCAGCCACATCAACATCGCCCTCAAGCGCGCTGAAGAGATCCTCGCGGAAGAAAAATAATCAGACTATCTCCATCCCGGCTATCGTTTTTTTCGATTGCCGGGCTTCAAAGATTTTCTATCTTTGCAATCGGGAATAACGATTAACATTGAGCGCTGCGATTAGCGCGAGCGATTGCCGTTATAGAAACAAACACGAACCAAAGCTTTCCCATCGTGTAGAGTGAACCTACCTTTGCATTGTCGAAACGACGACGAAGTAATTTTGTTTCACTTAACACAAAACAACATGAAAGCATTGATCATTATCTTAGCTTGCCTCGGACTCGCAGTGGTCCTCAGAATCGCGGACGTACTCATCTCGCGCAAACCTATCAACAGCGTCGGTGCGAAGGCCAACGACAAATCCAAGGACATGCCGAAGATTGACATCAACGATCCGGCGTCCGTCGCGGAAGCCGTGGCGCACTACAAGGACCTTGAAGACTAATCATTATCTTATATGGAACTCCGGCAGCTCAAGTATTTCGTAAAGACGGCGGAAACGCTCAACTTCTCCGAAGCCGCGCGCGCACTCTTTGTCACCCAGAGCACCCTCTCCCAGCAGATCAGACAGCTGGAGGAAGAGATGGGCACCGAGCTCTTCCAGCGTGACAGCCACAGCGTCAGCCTCACCGAGAGCGGCGAGCACCTGCTGCCCATTGCGAAGCACACGCTCCAGGACGCCGAAGACTGCTATACGCAGATCAGCGACCTCAAGCAGATGCTGTCCGGAGTTCTCAACATCGGCATCACGTACACTTTCGCACCGGTCCTCACCGAGACCGTCGGAGAATTCACCAAACAATATCCGGGCGTCAAACTCAACATCATCTGCCAGACGATGGCCGCGCTGCTCGAAATGCTCAAGCGGCGGGAGGTGGACTTCGTCCTCTGCTTCAGGCCCAACGTCGTGGACGACGAGATTGAATCACACGCACTGTTTGACAACCAGCTGTCCGTCATCCTGAGCAAGGAGCATCCGCTTGCGGGCCGGGAGTCGCTCTCCCTGGACGACATCCGCCCGCAGCGCATTGCGATGCCGGCCAAGGAGACGCAGGCCCGCAACGCCTTCGACAGCATGTTTCCCGGCGAATTGCAGCGGCTTGACGTACAGGTTGAGATCAACGAAGTCAATGTCCTGCTGGATCTGATCCGGGCCACCCAGATGATTACCTTCCTGTCCGAAGCCACGCTCTACCAGAAAGGAGGCCTCAAGGCCATCCCGTTGGAGGCGCCCAACACCCAGATGGAAGGCTGCGTACACACCCTCAAGAAAGTCTACCGCAAACGTGCCGCCGATGAGTTCATCCGCATCCTCAGCCAATCCAACGCTGTGATGGAGCGGGCTCATAACTGGCTCAAATGACACTCGCATTATCGATCATCATCCTCTGCACCGTCATCGCCCTCGGAAAGATACTCGGCAGGTGCAAACTCTTTGGAATCTCACTCGGCGTCACCTGGATCCTCTTTGTCGGGATCGTGTTCGCCCACTATGGATATATCCTTGACCCCCAGCTGCTGCATTTCGTCAAGGAATTCGGCCTGATCCTGTTCGTCTATTCCATCGGCATGCAGGTCGGCCCCAGTTTTTTCTCCAGCTTCCGCTCAGGCGGCGTCAAGCTGAATCTTCTCGCCTCACTGCTTGTCTTGTGCGGCGTAGCTGTCACTTACTTCCTGATCAAGGTCACGGGAACTGATCCGGCCACGATGGTTGGTGTGATGTCCGGAGCCGTGACCAATACGCCGGGACTCGGCGCTGCGCAGCAAGCGTACGCCGACGCAACCGGGGGCGACCCGGCGGTGATCGCGCAAGGCTACGCCGTTGCCTACCCCTTAGGCGTGGTAGGTTGCATCCTCTCGTTCATTCTCCTGAAAAACTTCTTCAGAGCGGAGAAACCGCTGGCCGTCCCCACCCAGCAGGAGGCAACCGAAACCCAGGTGTCGGGCAAATTGATTTCGCGGAAGATCAGCATTTCGAAACGGAAATTGAACGGCGCTGTCCTGGGCAAGCTGGAATTTGACAAATATTTGGGAGTAAACATAACGAAGATCCGCCGCGCGGGCATCGAGATCGCCGCGCGGCCGGACACCATCCTGCAGATGGGCGACGTGCTGACGGTCGTCGGCAGCGAGGCGGCCGTGACCGGAATGGAGAAGGTCCTCGGCAACTCGATCCGGCGCCTCAACGAGCCGAACCTGATCGCCATCTTCGCCGGCATCGCGCTGGGATGCGCCCTGGGCAGCATTCCCATCCATTTCCCCGGCATCCCGCAGCCCGTCAAGCTCGGCCTGGCCGGCGGCCCGCTGATCGTCGCCATCCTGATCAGCTGCTTCTGCCCGCGTTTCAAGATCGTGACCTACATCACCACGAGCGCCAACCTGATGATCCGGGAGATCGGCATCTCGCTCTTCCTTGCCTGCGTGGGCCTGGAAGCCGGCTCCGGGTTCGTGGACACGATCGTCAACAAGGGCGGCCTGCTCTGGATCGCCTACGGCGCCATCATCACCGTCGTGCCCATCCTGACCTGCGGCCTGATCGGAAAGTATTTCATGAAGCTGCGCTACAACACCCTGATCGGCGTCCTGTCGGGCGCGAGCACCAACCCGCCGGCACTCGCCTTCGCCGGCGAGCAGGACAAGAACAGCGACGAGGCGGCCGTCGGCTACGCCACGGTCTACCCGCTGACGATGTTCCTGCGGGTCCTCGCGGCCCAGCTGATGGTCCTGATCCTGCTGTGACGCCGGAGGGGAAATGACGGTTTCATCGCTTTCTTTTGGTTTTTTTCTGCAAAATTTCTAATTTGCAACGAATTGGCAGAAACCCCAAATTTAAACGCATATGAGACCCGAATTAGTCCAATCCTTCATCATGCGCTACGGCGAGTGCTTCGACTCGGCGACGGTGATTGATGTGCAGAACAAGATCAGCGAGCTGGACGACTCCAAGTTTGGCATCCTGATGACCATGAACCTGCAGAAACCGACCATCATGCTGCTCATCGCCATCCTGCTCGGCTGGGAGCGCTTCTTCCTGGACGACATCGCGCTGGGCGTCATCAAGGTCCTGACCTGCTATGGCATCGGCATCTGGTGGCTGGTGGACATCTTCACCGTCACGCAGCGGACCTACCGCCACAACTACGAGAAGTTCAACGAAACCCTGATGTTCTGCCGCTAATTCCCCCGCGACTATGGAAACCGTCCCCTTCCACAGCAACAAACTGGTCATGGCCATCCTCTGCACGCTGTTCTGCTGCCAGATCGGCGGCATCATCGCCATCATCTATTCGGCCCGGTCCAACAGCACCTACAGGAGCGCCCTGTTCTCCTCTGACGACGCCATCCGGCAGTCGCTGTATTATCAGTCCGAGCAGGAGAACAAGACCGCCAGGACCTGGATCATCATCAGCATCTTCACCGGGCTCTCCGGCGTCATCGCATACTTCGTACTGGTGAGCCTCGGCATCATCGCTTCGTTATGTTAGCAGCGAAGAGGAAAGCGGCCGGCGTGATCCTGATCGCGCTCGCCGCCATCTTTGCCGTCTTCATCTACGCGACGTTCGACCCCGAGACGACCCCTTTCCCCAAGTGTCCCTTCTATTGGGCGACCGGGTTCAAATGCCCCGGCTGCGGTTCGCAGCGTGCCCTGCATCAGCTGCTTCACCTGCACGTCGGAGCCGCTTTCGGCTACAACGCGTGCCTGGTCACGTTCATCCCCGTCCTGCTGTTCCTGTTTTCGGCAGAAATCCTGCGGGAGAAGGCTCCCGGGTACTACCGTGCGAGCCACCACCCGGCGCTGGGCTGGACCCTGCTGGCCCTGGTCCTGCTCTGGTGGATCTTTCGGAACATTTTTAATCTCTGACAGTTAGTTATACCGCAATATGAAAAAAGTCATCAAAATCGTACTCTGGTCCCTGCTGGGCCTGCTGGTTGTCATTCTCGTTTTCGCGGGCATCAAGTTCGGCCCGTTCATCAAAGGCGCGACGTCCGTCCAGAAGCTGGACGACGGCCTGTATTACCTGGAATACAAGGGCGACGACGGCTTCGCCGGGCTCATCGAGCAGGGTGGCGGCCGCAGCGCGGCGGCGCTGATCCCCTATGTCATCAACTTCCTCTCGCAGGGCTATTATACGCCGCCCGTGCAGGAGTTTGCCCCGAACGTGTACGGCTGCTCGGCCCTGACGGCCCGCACGCCGGAGGGCTCCGTCCTGATGGGGCGCAACTTCGATTTCAACCACTCCACCAGCCTGATCACGCACGTCGTCCCCAAGGACGGATATGAGACCATCACCACGTTCAACGTGGACTTCTTCGGCTTCGGCGACGGCTGGGCGCCGGAAGGCATGCCCAACCAGTTCATGGCCCTGTCCTCCCTCTTCTTCGCCCTGGACGGCATCAACGAGAAGGGCCTCGCGGTCGCAGACCTGATGGCCGGCGACGAGGTGGAGACGCATCAGGAGACGGGCAAGCCGGCCCTGACCGGATCGACGGCCATCGCCTACGTGCTGCGCCGCGCCGCCAACGTGGAGGAGGCGCTCGCGACGCTCCGGAGCATCGACATGCACTCCGACATCGGCGCGGCGCACCATTTCGCCATTTCCGACGCCTCCGGCCGGAGCGTCGTGGTGGAATACGTCGACAACGAGATGGTCGTCGTGGAGACGCCCGCCGTGGCGAACCACTACCTCTGCGAGGCGAAGAAGAATGTCGGCCTGATGGACTGGGACCATCGCTACGAGCAGCTCTGCGCCAGCTTCGAGGCGGCGGGCGGCGTGATGGAGCGCAAGGCGCTCGAAGCGGCCGTCTTCTCCGTGTCCCAGCCGGAGCAGAAGGGCTTCCTCGGCACGGCCTGGACCATGGTGATGGACCTGACCCACCCGTCCGTCACCTACTACAATCTCCGCAAATTCGACCAGCCTTTCCATTACGAACTCGGCAAATAGACCTATGGCACTGGAATTCGGCCCCCTGAAACGAAGCGAGATCCGGGAGGCGGCGGCGCTCGCCGCCCGGGCCTTCGACGACTACGAGTACTTCACCAACTGGTTCCCGGAACCGGCCGAGCGGGGTGCCGTGGCCTTCGAGATCCTCTGGCGCGTCTACCGGACCAATTTCCGCGTGGCGGACTACCTGGCCGCCCGCCAGGACGGCCGGCTGGTAGCCGTGGCGCAGCTCAACCCGCCCGCCTACAAGACGCCGTCCGACCTGCGCTACCTCCTCAACGGCTGGATGAAGGTCTACAAGGCCGGCGACAAGGCGACCATCGACGCCTGGCTGGCGATGGACGCCGCGGCCGGCAAACCCTGCCACGATTACCAGCAGACCGGTCCGGAGATCTGGTATGCCAGTTCCCTGACGGTGGACCCTTCGGCTCAGGGCACGGGCGTCGGCACCCGCTTCATCGAGTACTGGGAGCAGTACGTGCGCGGGCGGGGCGGCCGGCAGCTGGTGTTCTTCACCAATTCCGAGAAGAACCTCGCCTACTACCGCAAGCGCGGCTACGAAGTCTTCTTCGAAGAAGAGATCGTCTACAAGGGGCAGAAGATGGGCAGCTGGAGCCTGAAGAAATCCCTCTGAACACCAAAGCGGGCCGCTGATCGACAGCGGCCCGCTTCCCTTTTTTGTTGTGGTACCGGCTACCTGTTCAGGCAGCGGGCAATTTCATCGCAGGCGAGGCAGAGCTGCACATACTGCGGAGCCGTGTTGATGCAGCATTCGTTCTCACCCCAGTGGAACGGATAGTCGTCCTTGTTCTCGAAGTAGTCTTCCTTGACCAGCAGGCCGGGCACGATGCCGCCCGGGATCACGGCGTAGTCCGCGCGGTTGTTGCCGTAGGCCACCTTCTTGGTGTTGACGCCGACCGAGGTCACGAAGGAGACGTTGCTGCCGGGGTGGCAGCCGAAGATGAAGTTCAGGCCGTTGAACACATATTCCGGATCGATCATGTCCGGGAAGAGCTTCCAGACCTTGTAGCAGTTGTAGGCGGTCATGATGATCGAGGCGTTGCCGGCCCAGCCGGTGCCGCCGATCGACACGCCGTAGGGGTTGTCCTGGCCGCCCCGGGTGAGGACGTCCACGTAGGCGGGAATGAGCTCCTTCACCTTCTTCTGGAACTTCTTGTCCATGTAGGGATACAGCTTGAGTGCGGCGGCGAGGTTCGGGCCGCCGTTGAACTCGGTCATGAACATGCCGTTCTGGACCGGCCCGTTGGAGCGGCGCACTTCCGGCCTGGCCGCCAGCTGCTTCTCGACGAGCGGCAGGAAGAAGTCCTTGTATTTCTGGTTGCCGGTGGCGAGCCAGAGCTCGATGGCGGCGTTGATGCGCGGGTCGCCGCCGCCCATCATCCAGCGGCCCATCATCGGGTTGTTGGCCGGATCGGCGGCTTCGAAGTGCTTGTCCCACAGCATTTCAGCGTTGCGCAGGGAGCGCTCGGCCTCCTCCGGATAGTAGTCCTTCAGGGCCGGGTAGGCGGCCGCCAGGGACACGATGTCCTGCATCACGCCGACGGCGCTGAAACGGCTCGTGAAGACGAAACGGTCGTCGGGGGTGCCGGAGCGGTTGCCACGCACCTCGTAGGGCGCGAGGGTCGGGTCGTAGACCAGGCCGTCGGTCAGCGTCATCGCGTCGCCGAGATGGTGGTAGTGGTGCATGTCGGGCTGGCCGATGACCTGCGCCACGAAGCCGATGTTCTCGACCTGGGCGTTGATGTTCAGCGTACCGTGCAGGATCAGCTGGACGTTGTCGGGGATCCCGTCAGGGACGTGGATGTCGGCATACTGGGTCTTCTCGTCGATCAGCGTCTGGTCGCGCTCCGGGCGGAACTGGCGCCAGATGTAGGCCAGGTCCTCGGTGGTGTTGAGCACGGAGTTGGCCTGGATGTCGAAGTCGCCGGCGTCATACCATCCGCCGACCGCCAGGCCGGGGATGTGCTCGAGGGGCTGGTACTTCGTGTTGGTCTCGTCGCCCTGGAAGTAGCCGTCGTGCAGGCGCACGTTGGCCGGCGCCTGGAGGGCGTCGTCCATGTTGGCGCGCCCGTGCCAGATGCGGTAGGCCTCGTTGACCTCCATGTGGTCCATGTTGACCACGAGGGAGATGTCCATCGAGGGATGCCACTTGTCGGAATAGACTTCCTTGTCGATCGGGAAGGCGTTGGTCATGACGCCCTGATAGTCAATGCAGTACAGGCCCGGTTCGCGGACGTCGGAGAAGTCCAGGCGGACGTAGTTGTAGCGGTGGTGGTATTCGCCCCAGACCTCGGCGGCGACCTCCTTCACGACGGTCCTGGAGCCGTCCGGGTTGACGCGGAGGATGCGGCCGGTGGCGGCGGGCGTGGCGTTCTTGTCGAGCTCGACCACGGAGACCTTCTTCTGGGCGGGCGTGTAGCCGACCTGCGAGAAGCCGATGTTCGCCGGGCGGGTCCAGTCTTCCGACGCGCTCGGCTCCAGGTACCACTCGAGCACCTTGCCGGTCTGGCCGGCGGGCAGCAGGGAGCGGAGCACGAAGGTGCCGTTCTGCGCGAGGTGGCGGCCGTCGTAGATGCTGATCTCCCGGTCGGAGGTCACGCTCACGCGCAGCGCCTCGTCCTCCGGCGCCATCACGATGCGGTGGCCCGTGGAGAGCGGAAGCGGCACGAGGAAGTCACCGCGGCCGCGGTCGTCGAAGGTGGATTCGCCGAAATACTGCGGGATCTTCTCGGAGACGGGATGCACCTCGGTGTCGTGCATCGGATACTTGGGAAGGATGCGTGCGAGGTTGTCAACCAGGTAGTTGCGGCCGAAATAGGAGGCCGGGAAAAACTCCAGGTTCATGCCGGCCTTGCCGACCAGCTGCTCGGGGACGGGCTTGTCCAGCCAGATCTGGACCAGGACGCCCTTGTCCTTGGGCAGGACCTTGAGCCGGGGGGCGAAGTCGTAGTCGGCATAGGTCAGCGACACGGCGACGCTGCTCTCGGCGCGGTCGATCTCGCGGGGGCTCACGACGCCGAAGATGTCCCACTGCTCGGGGGTGTTCATCAGGCGGACGCCGCCGCCGGTGGCGATGCGCTCGCCCCGCTGGATGATCTCCAGTCCGGCGAACTTCTCGTCGTAGAAACCGCCATTGTACAGGTTGTTATACACTAAGACATTCGTGCCCCGCGCCTCGAAATAGCCGAGGTCGTTGAGCCGGAGGGTTTGGGCGGACACGCCGGTCGCCGATGCGAGCAGGAACGCCGCTGCGGCGAGCAGAGTTTTTCCTTTCATACTAACGTTGTTGGTTCTGTTTGATTATTAGCATCGGAAATATAGGGAAAAAAGAACGAATTGCGAAAGTCCGCCCGTATCCCGGATGTCAGTTTGACGGATAAGTGAAAGGATTTGGAACACGCCCGCCAATCGGGAAAGGAGAGATTCGCTATTTTTGTGTCACTCAATTTGACAACCGGCATGAAAAGATTTCTCCTTCCCCTGGTCGCGGCCCTGACGCTTGGCAGCGTCGCCGCTTCCGCCCAGGCCGTCCAGGCCCTCGAAGATTCCAAATACAGCATCGCCGTCGGCGATGTGACCCTGACCGTCGACGCCGCCCACGGCGGCAAGGTCCTGTCTTACAAGCTCGGAGACAAGGAGGTCCTCAACCAGGGCCGTTTCCCCAACTCCTTCGGCAGCACCTTCTGGACCAGCCCGCAGCGCGAGTGGAACTGGCCGCCGGTGGCGGAATATGACACCAAGGCCTTCGAGGCCGCGGTGGAAGGCGACGCCCTCGTGCTGACCGGCCAGAAGTCCGAGCGCTTCGGCTACCGGATCCGCAAGGCGTTCGCCGCCGATCCGGCCGACGGCGCGGTCGTCATCACCTACACCATCGTCAACGAATCCGGCGAGACCCGCCAGGTGGCGCCGTGGGAGATCTCCCGCGTGCCCAACGGCGGCGTGCTCTTCTTCGACGCCACGTCCGTCGAGCCCGCCAACAACATGGCCGGCCTGCCGTTCGAATACAAGTTCGGCGCGGCCTGGTACGTGATGGACGAGGCCCGCGAGAACCGCAAGGTCAACGCCGACGGCAAGGGCTGGCTCGCTTTCAGCGCCAACGGCATCCTCTTCGTCAAGAAGTTCCAGGACCTCAAGCCGGAGGAGCCCGCGCCCGCTGAGGCCGAGATCCAGGTCTATGCCAACCCGGGCAAGACCTTCGTCGAGATCGAGGAGCAGGGCGCCTACACCACCCTGCAGCCGGGCGGCGAGGTCAGCTGGACCGTCCGCTGGTACCTCGCGCCGCAGACCGGCGCCGACGAGCCCTCCGAGGCCCTGCTCCAGCAGGCCCTCGCCATCGTGAAATAAATCCCTTGAAACCAATTATAACCAGACAGGGTGACACTCCGGTGCCACCCTGTCTCTCTTTTCTCACCGCCCCACCTAGTCCGTTTCTTCCAGCGAGAAGATGGATTCGGCAGGCTTGCCGAAGTACCGGGCGATTTTCAGAGCCAGGACCGTCGAGGGAATGTATTTCCCCGATTCGATCGAGTTGATGGTGTTGCGGCTCACGCCGATGGCCTCCGCCAGCTGCTGCTGGGTAATGTCCCGGATGGCCCGCTCCACTTTGACCGTGTTCTTCATAGTCGCTTCTATTTACGGGATTTACAGAGCATCCACCGGAACAGCCCGTAATACAGGACGAAGAGGAGAACCGGGAGGGCGATGAGGAACAGTTCGCTCAGGTAAGGGTTGGTGCCGGGACCGGGCTGCTCCACAAAGACGATGTTCAGGATAAGAAGGAACACGAAGAAGGCATAGGCGGTGATCCCGACGGCTTTCAGGCGGAACGCCGCAATCATCTCATCTTCCACCTTCTCCTTCGACAGGCTGACGAGGAAGATGGACACGATAAAGGTGAAATACAGCGGCCTCACCAGAAGGCACTGTACATCAAAGTCGCGGGCAAAGAACAGCCATTCGACAAGAAATCCGCAGACGGAGCCGGCCAGTAGCCACCAGCCTATCTTCTGGCAGGCGTGCGGCAGGAGGATGTTTTTAGTGTTCATAGTCAGTATATGCTTATTTGTTCACGACAAAGGTAAGCATATTTTTCATAATGACAAGTATTCTTTGCAAAAATTTAAATAAACTTGTCAGAATGGACCCCCGGGAGCGCCCGCGCCGAGAAGGGCGCCGGCCAGGCAAATACATGCGATCTATTTCATAGTGCATTGATTATTATGGTGATTATTCCCAAAAGATAATGATTCCTAATAAACTCAGGAGTTTTGACGGTCAATGAACATCAATTCCGTCAAAGAACAATTCGGAAATAACCGTGTCGTCATACTTGTCTCCTTCATAGACCTCGAGTATTTCAAATCGCAGCGTCCAATTGGGTGCCTTCTCATCGTGCGGTCCAAGTTTTCCGACATCAAAGGACTGCAGGGACCTGCTATCTTGTAATTCAAGTATAGCATAGGGTTTTCCTTGATAGTACATCTTGAGTTTCCTGACCCGTGAATTCTCCCGCCAGGCCGTATGGTTTTTGACATAACCATTCATGATCCTGACAGTCGTAATACGGGGACAGTCCCCTGAAAATTCATACTCAAGAAACTCTCCGACACCTTGCCCTTCAACTCCTTCTACCCACGCAGTATCGTGGTTGGTGTCGAAGGCGTTTTCTGCCTGATAGGAAGACTTACCCGACGGGAGAAGACAGCTCGAGGCCTTGACGGATAGAGAACAACTGCCATCATACCACCACCAGGAATTTGCGCCCGGGCTATAGATTTTTTGATACAACGCATCATTATCAAGGATTTGCTCGACCTCTTTATCAAGTGTCTCATCATAACGGGCATAGAGTTCATCGTACTCCGCCTTGCTTCGATCAGGAATGGCGATGATGGAATTGGGCTTGATGTGAGGGACCTGCTCCCAGGCCAATGAGATGGAAATGAACGATTCGATACGCCTCAAAAATGGTTCTACAAGACCTTTGTCGCCGGTCTTGCTGAGAACACTCTCCTTCACTGACTTCATAGAAGTCCCCTCGTCAGCGGAAAGACCTTGGCTTAACAAGATTTCCGTCCCGATAGAATGAGCGTATTCCTCTTCGAGCGTCTTATTCTCCCGGAGATAGGTCAAGATGTATTCGGGCTCTTCGCAAACCATCTTGATGGCATACGGTCCAAGCATCTCCGCCAAAGCACCATCTGAGGACATCAAGATCCGGTTGAATACCGAGAAATACAGGGCCCTGAAATCCTTGTCCTTCTGTTGCGAGGTCAGAAGATCCAACAGGTTTTCAGTCCTTTCATCATCGGAGGCGATGAATCGTCCCGCGTAATAGTCCGAGATAAGGGGATCGGCCTGCTCAAGGATACGATCACGCCGCGCGGCAGTGAAATCCTCCCAATACATCGGGGTCTTGGGTTGCATTCCCGATAAGAGAAGGGTTTGAATCAGTATGAAAAGAAGTCTCATTGAGGAAAGTTTTATTCCACTTCCAAGCCGCAACTCCCATGCCACACCTATAAAAATGCAAAACTCAAGCGGAATGCTCCTAGGGGTCCGGAAAAATGCAGAGTAGGAGCAAATAGGGCCGTTTTTGCGCCTAGCGGTCCAGCACCTGGACCCCTAGGCGCGCTCGCGCCCCAAATGAAGAAAGCCTCCCGGCGGGGAGGCTTTCTTCATTTGGGGTGCGATGTGGGGCTCGAACCCACGACACCCAGAACCACAATCTGGTGCTCTACCAACTGAACTAATCGCACCATATTCAGAAGGAGTTGCAAAGGTACAAAAATATTTTTTACCTGCAAGCGGGAGACAAAGAAAAATAATTATCTTTGTAGGATTTCTCTTCTGAGCAAATACCGAATTATGGCAAAAGAAATAAAGTTCTCCCTTGTATACAGGGATATGTGGCAGTCCTCCGGCAAGTATCAGCCGCGCGTGGACCAGCTGGTTCGGGTGGCCCCGGCCATCATCGATATGGGTTGTTTCGACCGCGTGGAGACCAACGGCGGCGCTTTCGAGCAGGTGAACCTGCTCTACGGCGAGAATCCGAACATCTCCGTGCGCAAGTGGACGGCCCCCTTCCACAAGGCCGGCATCCAGACCCATATGCTCGAGCGCGGTCTGAACGCCCTGCGTATGTACCCGGTGCCCGCGGACGTGCGCGAACTGATGTTCAAGGTCAAGAAGAAGCAGGGCACGGACATCTCCCGTTCGTTCTGCGGCCTCAACGACCCGCGCAACCTCAAGCTCTCCGTCGAGTACGCCAAGAAGGCCGGGATGATCTCCCAGGCCGCCCTGTCCATCACCCACTCCCCCGTCCACACCGTCCCTTATTATATGGGTCTCGTGGACAAGCTCGTGGAATACGGCACCGATGAGATCTGCCTCAAGGACATGGCAGGTATCGGCCGTCCCACCTTCCTGGGAGAGCTCGTGAGCCAGATCAAGAAGAACCATCCGAACATCAAGGTCCAGTACCACGGCCACAGCGGCCCGGGCTTCTCCCCCGCCTCCATGCTGGAGGTCGCCCGCGCCGGCGCCGACTACCTCGACGTGGCCGTCGAGCCCCTCGCCTGGGGCAAGGTCCACCCGGATGTGATCACCATCCAGCAGATGATGAAGGCCGACGGTTTCCTGGTCAAGGACGTCAACATGGACGCCTACATGGAGGTCCGCCGCCTGACCCAGGAGTTCATCGACGACTTCCTCGGCTACTGGATCAACCCCACCAACTCCCAGATGACCTCGCTGCTCGTCGGCTGCGGTCTGCCGGGCGGCATGATGGGTTCCATGATGGCCGACCTGACCGGTTTCAAGGCCGCCATCAACGCCTCCGAGCGCGCCAACGGCAAGCCGGAGAGCAGCCTGGACTCCCTGATGGTCCAGCTCTTCAACGAAGTCGAATACGTGTGGCCGCGCCTGGGATATCCTCCCCTCGTGACCCCGTTCAGCCAGTATGTCAAGAATACGGCCCTGATGAACCTCCTCGCCATGGCGCAGAACAAGCCGCGCTTCTCCACGATCGACAAGGACACGTGGGGCATGATCCTCGGCAAGATGGGCAAGCTCCCCGGCGAACTCGCTCCGGAGATTGTCGCGCTCGCCAAGGAGAAGGGCATGGAGTTCTACACCGGCAACCCGCAGGACGAATATCCTGACGAGCTCCCGAAGTTCCGCGAGATGATGAAGCAGGAAGGCTGGGATTGCGGCGAGGACGACGAGGAACTCTTCGAGATGGCGATGCACGAGCGCCAGTACCGCGACTACAAGAGCGGTGTGGCCAAGGAGCGCTTCAACAAGGACCTCGAGGCCTTCCGCGAGAAAGCCGGCGCCCCGATCGTGGTCAAGCGCCCGGTCGTGGAGATGCCCGAATTCGACATCGACGCCCTTATGGCCAAATACCCCAACGCGACGCCGGTCCAGGCGCCCGTCAAGGGCCAGATGCTCTGGCAGGTCGACGTGGACGGCAAGTCCACCGCGCCGGCCGTCGGCTCGAAAGTCGCCGCCGGCCAGCCCTGCGGCTACGTCCAGACCTGGTACGGGATGGAAGAGCTCTTGCCCGCCGCCGGCGGGCAGATCGTCGCCATCACGGCACCGCAGGGCAAGACGGTCGCCAAGGGCGAGATTGTGGCTCTGATCCAATAAGATATGAAGAAATTTATCTGTCTTTTCTTGCTCCCGTTCCTCTTCGGTTCGGGAGTTTTTGCTCAGGAGGCGACCGCGCCCAAGACCGGCTGGAAGGTCAGTCCCTTCCCGGCCGTGGGCTATGACTCCAACAACGGCCTGCAATACGGCGTGTTCGGCGACGTCTACAACTACGGCGCCGGCGACACCTACCCGGACCCCCTGCAGAAGTTCACCTTCGAGGTGTCCCACTTCACCAAGGGCCGCACCCGGCTCCGCCTGTCCTTCGACAGCAAATACCTCATCCCCAAGATGCGCCTGACCCTGTCGGCCATCTACTGCCACGACCCGCTGTACCAGTTCTACGGTTTCAACGGCGCGGCAGAGCCGTACATCCCGGAGCGGAACGACAAGAACGCCGGCACCCTCTACAACAGCATGCAGCGCTCCTATTTCCAGGGCTTCGCCAACTTCCAGGGCACCATCGTCGGACACCTCAACTGGGCTGCCGGCGCCACCTTCTGGCACTACCGGACCGGGACTTTCGACGGCGACAAGTTCAAGGCGGACGCCGGCAACACCCTGTATAACGAATACGTCAGCCACGGCGTCATCGGCAAAGAAGAGAAGGACGGCGGCAACGTGCTGGAGCTCCGCGCAGGCCTGGCCTACAACAGCCGGGACATCGAGGCGGCGCCCAACCGGGGCATCAACGCCGACCTCTTCCTCAACGGCGCGCCCGACCTGAGCGGCACCGGCCACGGCTACCTGCGCCTGTGCGCGAACTTTTCCCACTTCATCCGCATCCCGGTAGGCTTCATCGCCGCCGGCGACCCGGTGTTCGCGTACCACATCGGCCTGCAGCACACCTGGGGCGACGCGCCTTTCTACATCCAGCAGAACGTCCCGCAGCTGGTCCCCCGCCGCATCATGTACGAAGGCCTGGGCGGCAACAGCACCATCCGCGGCCTGTACGAGAACCGCATCATCGCGGACGGCTTCGTCTGGGCGAACGCGGAACTGCGCATCAAGCTCGTGCGCTTCCGCATCGGCAAGGGCGATTTCTACCTGGCCACCAACCCGTTCGTCGATGCGGGCATGGTCACCAAGCCGTACCGCCTGGAGCAGATGGCGCTGCCGTACAACACGCCGGCCGAGGAGCTGCGCAAAGCCGCGCAGCAGCTCACGGTTTCCGCCGGCGCCGGCCTCAAGCTGGCCTGGAACGAGAACTTCATCCTCTCCCTGGAGGTGGCCCGCAACCTCAACCAGACGGGGATGGGCGGCAAGTTCTGGATGAACATCATCACCAACTACTGCTTCTGATCCTTTCCGGACCCGATAAAGGACCGGCCGGCCGCAACGCCAGCCGGTCTTTTTTTGTGCCCGCGAACGGCGCCGGGGCAGGAAAAAGGCCGGCCTGTGTAAAAAAATGGAAGAGAATGGAACAAAATGGAAAAATATTGTTAACTTTGTCCATTGCGTATAAGAATTGATTTTGATGGTCACTTTCATCGGCGAATACACATCCCGCGTGGACGACAAAGGAAGGCTCGTTCTTCCCGCGCCGCTCAAGGGTGCGATGCCGCCCGGAAGCGACATGAGGTTCGTCGTGAAGAAAGACCTTTTCGAGCCTTGTCTGGAGATGTACTGCTTCGAGGAATGGGAGCGCCAGTCCGGCAAGGTCAAAGACAGCCTCGACCTCACTTTCAACCGCCAACACGCAACGTTCTGGAGAGAATACATGCGTGACCGGGATATCGTGGAGCCGGACGCCAAGTTCGGCCGCATCTCGATCAGCCGCAAACTCCTTGATTCCATCGGTGTGAACAAAGAAGTGGTTTTCTCCGGCAATGATTTCAAGATTGAGATCTGGGCCAAGGAGCGGTTCGAGACGTCCAGATTGTCCAACCCGGAATTCATTGCCATTGCAGAAAGCCTCTCGAAAAAGTAGAGGTCAGCAATGTCAGAATATCACAATCCCGTCCTTCTCAAAGAAAGCGTAGACGCCCTGGTGCTCAACCCGGACGGCTTCTATGCCGACGCCACCTTCGGCGGCGGCGGACACAGCCGCGAGATCCTCTCGCGCCTGTCCCCGAAGGGGCACCTGATGGCCTTCGACCGCGACGCCGACGCCCTCACCCAGGCGCCCGACGACCCGCGCTTCATTCTTATACACAATAATTTCCGCTTCATCCACAACTATACCCTCCTCCACGCGGAAGGAGGGCTCGACGGAGTTCTCGCCGACCTGGGCGTGAGCTCCCACCAATTCGATACGGCGGAGAGAGGTTTCTCTTTCCGCTTCGACGCTCCGCTTGACATGCGGATGAACGTGCAGGGCAATAAGACCGCCTCTGGCATTGTCAATTCTTATACGCAAGAAGAATTGGAAAAGATTTTCCGCATTTACGGAGAACTCGACAACGCCCGCAGGCTTGCACAACTCATTGCCAACGCCCGCGCCGCCGCGCCGATCCTCACCACGGACGACCTCGACCGTGCTATCGCGGCAGCCCTGCCCTCATTCGCCGAACATAAGTACCTCGCCAAGGTCTATCAGGCCCTGCGCATCGAGGTCAACGACGAGATGCGCGCCCTGGAGAAGTTCCTCTCCGGCGCCGCCGCCTCGCTCAAGCCCGGCGGCCGCCTGGCCGTCATCACCTACCACTCCCTCGAGGACCGCATGGTCAAGAACTTCATCCGTTCCGGCCACATCAGCGGCGAAGAGGAGAAAGACGTCTTCGGGCGAAGCAGCGCGCCCCTGAAGAGCGTCGGCCGCAAGCCGATCCTGCCCGACGAGGCGGAGATCGCGGGCAACACCCGCGCGCGCAGCGCCAAACTGAGAATCGCCGAACGCGTATGAAGACCTGGAAGATAGCGGACATCGGCCTGTTCATCAAGAACAGTTTCAAGGCAGTTCTCAAGGGGGAGTTCCTGCTCCGCCTCAACATCGGGCGCTACTTCATCCACATCGCCTACACCTTCCTGCTCTTCGGCCTGGTCATCTGGCTCAGCCTGATGATCGAGACCACGATGAGCAAGGTCGAGAAGAACAAGGCGGTGCTCCAGGAACTCGAGATCGTGCATTCGCAGAAGGTCTTCGAGGTAGTCAACGTGAGCCGGCGCTCCACCGTGGAGCAGATGCTCGGCGAGCTGGGATCCAATGTGAAAGAGGCTGAAAAGCCCGCAACGGTCGTGAAGAGATGAGCACGGAAGCAACGACACCCAAGCCCAGGAAGCAGCGCGACAGGATCGGCGTGATCCTGTACCTGCTCTACGTGGCCCTGCTCGTCGCCTCGGTGATCCTCATCGTCCGGCTGGCCGGGATCCAGCTGTTCTGGAACCCGGACCCGAAGATCGCCACCGCGCTCACCCCGTCCAACACGGTCAGCAACATCGAGCCCGCACGCGGCAACATCCTCGACGCCGAGGGCCGCCTGCTCGCCATCTCCTGCCCGATCTACCAGTTCTACATGGACTGCACCGTGCTCAAGGACACCAACACGCCCGCGCAGGAGCAGGCCTGGCTCGACAAGGCCCGGCAGCTCGCCGAAGGGCTCGCCGCCGAATTCGGCGACAGGACGGCCGACCAGTACTACAAGCTGATCAAGGACGGCCGCGCCAACGGCCGGAAATACGTCCGCATCGGCCGGCCGGTCGATCGCAACGCCTACAACCGGGTCATCGACCTGCCGCTCTTCCGCGACGGCCGCTATCGCAGCGGCATGATCGTGGAGCAGGAGCACGTCCGCCAATACCCCTACGGCAAGCTCGCCCGCCGCACGATCGGCTTCGTGCGCGGCAACAAGTCGCCCGTCACCAACACCCACATCGGCCTGGAAGGCAAGTTCGACTACGTCCTCCATGGCCAGGAGGGCCACGAATGGATGCGCGTGACCGACTACGGCCGCGTGCGCAACAGCGACAGCGCCTATGTCAAGGCCGTGGACGGCAAGGACCTGCGCATCACGCTCAACATCGACTACCAGGACATCGCCGACAAGGCCCTGCGCGAGCAGATCACCGAAGAGCCCGACCTCGAGGGCGCCTGCTTCGTGCTGATGGAGGTCAAGACCGGCGCGATCCGCGCCATGGTCAACCTCGTGCGCGAAGAGGGCACCGGTCCCTTCGAGGAGATCCAGAACCTGGCCATCGGCCGCAAGGCGGAGCCCGGTTCGGTCTTCAAGACCGTCACGCTGATGTCCGTGCTCAACGACGGCTTCGTCAAGAGTCTGGACGAGACCCTGCCCGCCACCAACGGCAACGTGGCCGGGACCTCGATCCGCGACCCGCACATCCCCGATTTCGTGCGGCAGCACCACACCAACCGCATCTCCGTCCTGGACGGCTTCAAGATCTCGTCCAACTACGTGTTCGCGACCCTGGCGGTCAAGAACTACGGCATCGACAAGAGCAAGGGACGCGGCAAGGGGCTGGAGAAGACCGAGCGTTTCCTGCAGAACATCTACAACTACAAGCTCGGCGAGGCCTTCTCCTTCGACCTGGACGGCCTGCAGACGCCGACCATCCCGAGCCCGTCCACGCGCTACTGGACGGACACCGACCTCGGTTCGATCGGCTTCGGCTACAGCACCGAGGAGACCCCGCTGCACATCCTGACCTTCTACAACGCCATCGCCAACAAGGGCAGGATGATGAAACCCTATCTGGTCGAGGACATCGAGGAGAACGGCATCGTCACGGAGAAGCGCGGCCCCGGCGTGCTCAACGCCGCCGTCTGTTCGAAGGCCGTGGCCGACACGATCACCCGCGCCCTCAAGGCCGTGACCGAGGACGGCACCGCCCAGCGCCTCAAGGGCGCCAAATGCACCGTGGCCGGCAAGACCGGCACCTCCTTCGGCACCTATGCCAACGGCCAGTACCAGGACGCCCAGGGGCGTCGCAAATACCAGGGCACCTTCGTCGGGTTCTTCCCCGCCGAGGCGCCGCAATACAGCGTCATCTGCATGGTGTATTCCAAACCGACCTCCAGGCAGTTCCAGGGCGGCGGCATCCCCGCACGCGTGATTCGCACCGTTATCGACAAGCTGTACAACATCGATCCCTGCTTCCGCGACGAGCTGAAGCGCAACACATCGACCACAAGATGAAACTGAAAGATATCATAAAGGATTGCGGCGTCCTCTCCGTGGAGGGCCGGCAGGACGTGGAGATTACGTCCGTGACCAACGACTCCCGCAAGGTGCAGCCCGGCAGCCTGTTCATCGCCGTGAACGGCTGCGGGAACGACGGCCGCCAGTACCTGCAAAAGGCCATCGACGCCGGCGCCGCCGCCGTTCTCTACGAAGCGTCACCGGTGTTGCCTGACGGCGAAGGCTCAGCCGCAGCAGGATTCGTGGCGCCGAATCCGGTTCCCGCATCAGCGGGAAGCGAGGATGGACGCCGAGCCTCAGGCACACCGGGACGCCTGTCCAAAATTATAGTAAAGGACAGCCGCAAGGCCGTGGCCATGGCCGCGGACGCGTTCTACGGCCACCCGAGCGGCAAGCTCAAGCTCGTGGGCATCACCGGCACCAACGGCAAGACCACGACCGTGACCCTGCTCTACCACCTGTTCCGCCACCTCGGCTACGAGTGCGGCCTGCTCTCCACCATCGCCAACTACGTGGGCACCCGCCGCAACGAGACCGCCAACACCACCTCCGACCCCGTGACGCTCAACGCCCTGCTCGCCGAGATGGTCGACGCCGGCTGCGAGTACTGCTTCATGGAAGTCAGCTCCATCGGCGTGGAGCAGCAGCGCATCGCCGGGCTGGAATTCTGCACGGCCATCTTCTCCAACCTCACCCACGACCACCTCGACTACCACGGCACCTTCGCGGAGTACCTCCGCTGCAAGAAGCTGTTCTTCGACGGCCTGGCGCCGTCCGCCACCGCCATCATCAACCTCGACGACAAGCACGGCGAGGTAATGGTCCAGAACACGCGCGCCCGCGTGGTCGGCTATTCCTGCCGGGGTGCCGCCGACCACACCGCCCGCATCCTCGAGCAGAGCCCCGAAGGGATGCTGCTCAAGATCGACGGCCGCGAGGTGTGGTCGCGCCTGATCGGCGCACACAACGCCTACAACCTCCTCGCCATCTACACCACGGCCGTGGTGCTGGGCATCCCCGAAGACGAGGTCCTCGTGGCCCTGTCCCGCCTGGAGCCCGCTCCGGGCCGCCTGGAGACCCTCCGCGGGCCCAGGGAGCTGAGCGTGGTGATCGACTATGCCCACACCCCGGACGCCCTCGAGAACGTCCTCAAGACCCTGCGCGACGTGGCGCCCGACCGCCAGCTGATCTGCCTGTTCGGCTGCGGCGGCGACCGCGACAAGACCAAGCGCCCCGAGATGGGCGCCGTGGCCGGCCGCCTGGCCGACCGCATCTTCATCACCTCCGACAACAGCCGCTCGGAGCGCACGGAAGACATCATCGAAGACATCAAGGCCGGGCTGGACCCTTCGGCCCTCGCCCGGACGGTCTGCATCGCAGACCGCCGCGAGGCCATCCGCACCGCCCTGCTGCTCGCGCCCAAGGGCGCTACCATCCTGCTGGCCGGCAAAGGCCACGAAACCTACCAGATCCTCGGAACGGTCAAGAGCCATTTCGACGAACGCGAAATCGTACTGGAAACCTTTAAAACCCTTGAATCATGCTGAATCACCTCCTCGACTGGCTGAAAGAACTCGGTCTGCACATTCCCGGCGCCGGCCTGTTCCACTATCTGTCTTTCCGCGCCATGATGGCGGCCGTGATCAGTATGCTGATCGCCTATTTTGCCGGCGGCAAGATCATCAAGCTGCTCCGCAAGAAGCAGATTGGCGAGGACATCCGCGACCTCGGCCTCGAGGGACAGATGCAGAAGAAGGGCACGCCCACGATGGGCGGCCTGATCATCATCGCCGCCGTGCTGGGCTCCGCCCTGCTCGTCTGCCGGCTCGACAGCATCTACACCCTGCTGCTCATCGTGACCACGCTGTGGTGCGGCGCCATCGGCTTCACCGACGACTATATCAAAGTGTTCAAACACAACAAGGAAGGCATGAGCGCGCGCGGCAAGCTCATCCTCCAGTTCGGTCTGGGCCTGTTCGTCGCCCTGACCGTCTGCATCAGTCCTTCCATCCCGACGGACCGGCTCGTGACCACGATCCCCTTCGTCAAGGCGCACGAATTCGACTACTCCTGGCTTTCGCCCTTCAGCGGGCAGCTGGGCGTCTATTGCTCCTGGGGCATCTACATGGTGATGATCATCCTCGTCACCCTCGCCTGCTCCAACGGCACCAACCTCACCGACGGCATGGACGGCCTGGCGGCCGGCACCTCCGCCATCGTGGGCGTCGCGCTCGGCATCATCGCCTGGCTGGGCGGCGATGCACTGGACGCCAAGTACCTCAACATCATGTACATCCCGGGCTCCGGCGAAGTGGCCATCTACATGGCGGCGTTCGTGGGCGCCCTGCTGGGATTCCTGTGGTACAACACCTTCCCGGCCCAGGTCTTCATGGGCGACACGGGAAGCCTGACCATCGGCGGCGTGATCGGCGTGACCGCCGTGCTCATCCGCAAGGAGCTGCTGCTGCCCATCCTGTGCGGCATCTTCGTGATGGAGAGCCTGTCGGTGATCATCCAGCGCGTCCACTTCAAGCGCACCAAGAAGAAATACGGCGAGGGCCGGCGCGTCTTCCTGATGGCCCCCCTCCACCACCATTACCAGAAGCAGGGCATCCCGGAGCCCCGGATCGTCGTCCGCTTCTGGATGATCGGAATCATCCTCGCCGTCAGCACATTGGCTTTACTTAAGATCAGATAACAAAGAGAAATGGCAAGAATAGTAGTATTGGGAGGAGCAGAGAGCGGCGTAGGCGCCGCGGTGCTCGCCAAAGTCAAGGGATTCGACGTCTTCCTGTCCGACAACGGGAAGATCAAGGACGAATATCTGGCGACCCTGAAGGAGTGGGAGATCCCCTTCGAGCAGGGCGGCCATACGCCGGCGCTCGTCCTCAATGCCGACGAGGTCGTCAAGAGTCCGGGCATCCCCGGCACCGCGCCGATGGTCAAGGCCCTGCGCGAGCAGGGGACGCACATCATCTCGGAGATCGAGTTCGCGGCGCGCTACGACAGCGCCAAGAAGATCTGCATCACCGGCTCCAACGGCAAGACCACGACCACCTCGCTGATCTACTACCTGCTCAAGGAAGCCGGCCTCGACGCCGGCCTGGGCGGCAACATCGGCAAGAGCTACGCCATGCAGGTCGCGACCGAGAAGCATGACTATTACGTGCTGGAGATCAGCAGCTTCCAGCTGGACGACGCCTACGACTTCCGGCCGGACATCGCCATCATCACCAATATCACGCCCGACCACCTCGACCGCTACGACCACAAGATCGAGAACTACGCCCGCGCGAAGTTCCGCATCACGCGCAACCTGCGGCCGGAGGACTGCTTCATCTTCGACTCCGACGATGCGATCACAATCCAGCAGCTGGACGAGATCGTGGTCAAGGCCAAGATGCTGCCGTTCACCCAGGAGAAGGAAGTCAAACAGGGCGCCTTCGTGCGCGACGGCAAGATCATCCTCCGCTACGAGGACGACGAGACCGAGATCTTCCTGAAGGAACTCGCGCTCGGCGGCCGCCACAACGTCTATAACTCGATGGCCGCCGCCCTGGCCGCCAAGGCCACGGGCATCAGCGACGAGGTCATCCGCGCAAGCCTCAAGACCTTCTCCCCGATCGAGCACCGGCTGGAGCCCGTGCTCAGCATCCGGGACGTGCTCTATATCAACGATTCCAAGGCCACCAACATCGACGCCGCCTGGTACGCCCTCGAGTGCCAGAGCCGGCCCGTCGTATGGATCGTCGGCGGCAAGGACAAGGGCAATGACTACAGCATCCTCGACAAGGTGGTCCGGGAGCGCGTCAAGGCCATCGTCTGCATGGGCGTGGACAACGCCAAGATCCACGCCGCCTTCGAGGACATCGTCGGCAAGGACAGGATGGTCGACACCCGCTCCGCGGAAGAGGCCGTCAAGGCGGCCGCCGCTTTCGCCGTTCCCGGCGACGTGGTGTTGTTGAGCCCCTGCTGCGCCAGTTTCGACCTTTTCCAGAATTACGAAGACCGTGGCCGCCAGTTCAAGGAGGCGGTGCGGCACCTGTAGCATATGGCTGACGCGAAGAAGAAAAAGATCAGTTTCTGGACATTTGCGGACCACTTCGAAGGAGACAAGGTGGTATGGATCATCGTGCTCCTGCTGGTGCTCTTCTCCATCGTCTGCATGTTCTCTTCCTCCTCGCGCCTGCTGCGCGACGGCATGACCCGGCTGGACCTCGTCAAGAGCCAGTTCTTCGTGGTCCTGGCCGGTCTCGCGGTCATCATCATCTGCTACAACATCAAGAATATCAAATTCTTCCGCTGGTGCAGCCAGTGGGGATTCCTGCTGTCGTTCGTCCTGCTGGGCCTGCTCGACATCCATGTCAGCCTGCCCTTCCTCAAGGCGCTCAACATCAACAACGCCTACCGCATCCTGTCCGTCGCCGGCTTCCAGGTCCACGTCTTCGAGGTGGTCAAGGTGGCGATGGTGCTCTACCTCGCCTGGGCGATGGACGCCCTCAAGCGCGGCGAGCTCCGCGGGCCTTCGGACATCCTCTGGAAGAAGATCCTCTATCTCTACGCCCCGTTCCTGATCATCTTCGTGATGATCATCCCGGGCTCCAACTCCAGCGCCCTGATCATCGGCCTGCTGATGTTCGTGATGATCCTGCTGGGCGGCGGCAACCTGCGCGACATGACCATCCTGGCCCTCGCCGCGGTGCTGGTCCTCGGCATCATCTTCGGCCTCTACAGCGTCACCAGGAACTCGGCGCACCCGATGTTCGGGCGCATCGGCACCGGCATCGCCCGCGTCTTCGAGGAGGACCACTGGGAGCAGCAGGCCATCGACAACCCGAAGGGCACCGTCGCCTACCAGGAAGCCATCGACGCCATCCGGCAGCCCTACAGCGCCAAGATCGCGATCAAGCAGGGCGGAGTCCTGGGCAAGGGCCCCGGCCAGAGCACCCAGCGCTACGTCGTCCCGGACATGTCCGAGGACTATATGTACAGCTTCATCATCGAAGAATACGGCCTGATCGGCGGCATCTTCGTGATCTTCCTCTATGTGTCGCTGCTCGCGCGCGGCTCGATCATCGCGCGCAACTGCGGCACCGACCACTACGCCAAGCTCACCGTGGCCGGCCTGTGCCTGCTCATCACCGGACAGGCCTTCCTGCACATGTTCGTCAACGCCGACATCGGCCCGATGACCGGCCAGACCCTCCCGCTGATCAGCCACGGCAACAGCGCCTTCCTCTGCTTCAGCATCGCCTTCGGCATCATCCTGTCGTTCAGCCGCATCGCCTCGCGGCGCATCGACAAGGAGACCCGGATGGCGGAGCCGCTCGTGGAGATGCACGAAGCGACGGCCGTCAAGGACCGCCTCGACGACCTGGACGCCTTCGAATCCGGACAAATCGACCCTCAAAACGCAGATGACAGCTATGAGTTATAAGAAATTGCGCGTGATCATCAGCGGCGGTGGCACCGGCGGACACATCTTCCCGGCCATCTCCATCGCCGGCAAACTCCGGGAAGCCAACCCGGAGACGGAAATTCTCTTCGTCGGCGCCGAAGGCAAGATGGAGATGGAGAAAGTCCCGGCGGCGGGCTACGAGATCGTGGGCCTGCCGATGGCCGGCCTGCAGCGCCAGCTGAACTGGGGCAACTTCAAGAACAACGTCCGCATCCCGTTCAAGGTGGCGAGCAGCCTCCGCAAGGCCGGGCATGTCATCGACAGCTTCAAGCCCGACGTCGCCATCGGCGTGGGCGGCTATGCCAGCGCTCCCCTGCTCTGGCAGGCCACGCGCAAACACATCCCTTCCCTGATCCAGGAGCAGAACGGCTTCGCCGGCCTGACCAACAAGATCCTGGGCCGCCGCGTACAGAGCATCTGCGTGGCCTACGACGGGATGGAGAAATTCTTCCCGGCGGAGAAGATCGTCTTCAGCGGCAACCCGATCCGCCCCGAGATCCACCCCTACAGCGCGGAGGACCGCGCGGAAGGGCTCCGCTACTACGGGCTGGACCCGGACAAGCGGCACCTCTTCGTGGTGGGCGGCAGCCTCGGCGCCGGCACGCTCAACCGCGCGATGCGCGCGTGGATCGAAGCCGGCTGTCCCGGCGGCGAAGACGTGGAGGTGCTCTGGCAGTGCGGCCGCTACTACAAGAAGGGCATCGACGGATTCATGGCGGGACGCGACCTCCCGCAGATCCATTATACGGATTTCATCGGACGGATGGACCTCGCCTACGCGTGCACGGACGTGCTCGTCAGCCGCGCCGGCGCCTCCTCGGTGTCCGAGATCTGCGCCGCGCGCAAGGCCGCCGTGTTCGTGCCTTCGCCCAACGTGGCCGAAGACCACCAGACGCACAACGCCATGGCGCTCGTGCGCAAGGACGCCGCGCTGATCGTGCGCGACGCCGATGCGGCGGAGCAGCTGCTCCCCACCGCCCTGTCGCTGATCCACGATCCGGCGCGCATCGCCGCGATCGAGGCCAACGTCGCGCCGCTCGCCCGCCTGGACGCAGCGCAGACCATCGTAGAAGAAGTATATAAACTGGTATGAGATACAAGAACGTCTATTTCATCGGCATCGGCGGCATCGGCATGAGCGCCATCGCCCGGTACTACAAGTTCAAGGGCTGCGCCGTCTCCGGCTACGACCGGACCCCTTCCGACCTCACGCACGCGCTGGAGGCGGAAGGCATCGCCGTGCATTATGAAGACAGGCCCGAATGCATTCCGGCCGAAGTCCAGGACACCCTCGTGGTGTACACGCCGGCCGTCCCCGCCGAGTTCGGCGAACTCGTCGCGGCGCGCGAGCGCGGCTACCGCGTGATCAAGCGCTCGCAGATGCTGGGCGAGATCACCGCCGGCCAGCGCTGCCTCGCCGTCGCCGGCACGCACGGCAAGACCACCACGTCCACCCTCGTGGCCCACATCCTCACGGAGAGCGGCAGCGGCTGCTCCGCCTTCCTCGGCGGCATCTCCAAGAACTACGGCACCAACATGCTCGTCAGCCACACCCCGACCGTGGTGGCCGAAGCCGACGAGTTCGACCGTTCCTTCCACCAGCTGCACCCGGCGATCGCGGCCATCACGGCCATGGACGCCGACCACCTCGACATCTACGGCGACCTGGCCCATGTGCAGGAGGCTTTCCGCATCTTCGCCTCCCAGGTCACCGAGACCATCATCCTCAAATACGGCCTGCCCATCAGGCAGTCCGACGTGTCCGCCAAGATCTTCAGCTACCATTTCGACGACAGGCGGGCCGATTTCCACAGCGAGAACCTGCGGCTCGACGCCGCCGGCCATTATACCTACGACCTCGTCTACCCGGGCGGCGTGCTCAGCGACATCCGCGTGGGCGCCCTGGGCTGGGTCAACGTGGAGAACAGCATCGCGGCGGCGGCCATCTGCCTCTGCTACGGGCTCGACGCCCAGAAGGTCCGCCACGCCATCGGCACGTTCGAGGGCGCGCAGCGCCGCCTGGACGTGCACCTCAACACGCCGGGCCTGACCTACATCGACGACTACGCCCACCATCCGGCGGAGCTGGCCAGCGCCATCTCCTCGGTCCGGCAGATCTTCCCGGGGCGCAAGCTCACGGGCATCTTCCAACCGCACCTCTACACGCGTACGCGCGATTTCGCCCCCGAATTCGCCCGCGCCCTGAGCGGGCTGGACAAGCTCATCCTGCTCGACATCTATCCCGCCCGCGAGGAGCCCATCCCGGGCGTGACTTCCGAGATCATTTTCCGCGACGTGACCGCCCCCGAGAAGGTACTCGTCACGCGCGACGAGCTGCTGCCCCTGCTGGAGCAGGAGCCGCTCGACGTGCTCCTCACCCTCGGCGCGGGCAACATCGACCGCTTCATCGAACCGATCACCGAAATGCTCCGCAAACGCCAATAGATGAAAGCAGCCGTCAAATATTCCGTCGCCGGCGCGCTCGTCGCCCTCTTCTGCGCAGGAATGTTCTTCCTGTACAGGCAGGTGCGGCAGGAGCAGCGCGAGGCCGTCTGCGGCCGGCTGGACGTCAGCTTCGCCGACAGCCTGCGCTTCGTCAGCGAGCAGGACGTCCGGGAATATCTCGACGCGCACTATGGCACCTACATCGGAGAGAGGCTGGACAGCCTGCAGCTCGCCCGCATCGAGCAGATGCTCGAGACGCGCAGCGCCGTGACCCGCTGCCAGGCCTGGACCAGCGACGACGGCGTGCTGCACGTCGAAGTCGCCCAGCGCGCCCCCGTGCTGCGCTTCCAGGACGGCAACCACGGCTTCTACGTGGACGCGGAGGGCTTCATCTTCCCGCTCCACCCGACCTATACGGCGCCCGTCCCCGTCGTGGACGGCGCCATCCCGGTAAAACTGCCGGCAGACTACAAAGGCCAGGCCGACGATCCATACGCCCGAACCTGGATCGGCGGCGTGCTTGCGATGCACCGTTTCATTTCCACTTCGCGCAACTGGCAGCGCGGCATCACGCACATCAAGGTACGTCCGGGCGGCGACCTCGTCCTGAGCCTCCGGGGCCGGGACGAGCTGTTCGTCGTCGGGCAGCCCGAGAACATCCCCGACAAACTCGGCCGGATCGACCGCTACATCGGCCTGATCGCCCCTTCCAAGCCGGAAGGATACTACAAGACCGTCAATGTGAAATATAATCAACAAATCATATGCAGGCAGAAAGATACATAGCAGCCGCCGACCTTGGCTCCTCCAAAATCGCCCTGAGCGTAGCCAAGATCGAAGGAGATGACATCCAGATCATCTACTACAAAGAGACGCCCTCCGACGGCATCCGCAACAGCTACGTCTTCAACCCGAAGCGCGCAGCCGGTCCGCTCCGCGCCGCCATCCGGGAAGCGGAGGAAGAATTGAACATCAAGATCCTGCAAGTGGTCGTGGGCCTGCCCCGCTACGACGTGCGGCAGGAGATCGCCAGCGCCCGCATGGAACGCAGCGATCCCTCTTCCTGCATCACCAAGGACGAGATCAACACGCTCAAGAGCATCGCCATCGACTCCTACCCCATCGCCGACGAGGCCAAGGAGGAGATCTACGGCGCCGTGGCCCAGTCGTTCTCGGCCGACGAGGAACTCGTCTGCGCGAGCGAGAACGACGTCGTGGGCGTGACCGCCGACGCCATCGAAGGCAACTTCAAGGTGTTCGTGGGCGCCCAGAAGGCGGTGAGCAACATCGACATCATGCTCAACGAGGTGGGCGTGGCGCCCGCCCGCAAGATGTTCCTGCCCAACACCGTGGCCCGGGCCGTCCTCACGGACGCCGAGAAGGAGAACGGCGTGGCCCTCGTGGAGATCGGCGCCGGCGTGACCTCGCTGACCATCTACCGCGGCCGGCTCCTGCGCCACTACTCCGCCATCCCGTTCGGCGGGCGGAGCATCACCACCGACATCAAGTACGAGTGCGGCTTCAACGAGCAGCTCGCCGAGAACATCAAGCTCGCCTTCGGCGCCTGCATGCCGGACAAGCTCCAGTCGCTCAGCGAGAAGATCATCCAAATCAACGACGAGGAGAACGGCTCCTACGAGCAGCTCCCGGTCAAATACCTCTCCGAGATCATCACCTGCCGCGCCCGCGAGATCATCGAGGCCATCCTCTGGCAGATCCAGGACAGCGGCTACGCCGACAAGCTCCGCAACGGCATCGTGCTCACCGGCGGCGGCGCCAACCTGGTCAACCTCGCCAATCTTTTCAAGGAAATGTCCGGCTACACCGTCCGCATCGGATATCCCCGCAGCCAGGCCTTCAGCGCCATCGGCTGCTCGGGCACCGGCGAGGCCAGCGCCGTGGCTTCGATCGGTATGATCCTTGAAGCAAAACGCGATGTCCGCCTCAACTGCATCGAAGAAGCGCCCGCCCCCGCGGCCGAAGAAGCCGCCCAGGCGGAGAACGGTGCTGACGCGCCCGTCCAGGACAACCTCTTCGCGAGCGATCCCAATTACGCTCCGGACGACGTCATCACCCCGCGCAAGCAGAAGGCGGAGAAGAAGCCCAACAGGTTCGTGTCCTGGATCCGGCAGAAGAGCCACCAGGTCGGCGAGGCGGCGGAAGGCGCCTTCGACAGCACGATGGGCAGCCTGTTCGACGAAATGAAATAATAAAGACACAAGGATATGATAGACGACAGCATGATCGACACGATCGCCCCGATGGACTGGGCGACGTCCGACGAAATCATCAAGGTCCTCGGCGTGGGCGGAGGCGGCTGCAACGCCGTCAACTACATGTTCACCCAGGGGATCAAGGGATGCAGCTTCGTGGTCTGCAACACCGACTCCCAGGCGCTCAAGGGCAGCCCCGTCCCCGTCAAGATCCAGATGGGACGCGGCCTGGGCGCCGGCACCAACCCGATCAACGGCCGCAACGCCGCGCTCGAAAGCCAGGACCAGATCGAGAAGGTCGTCCTGGACACCCACACCAAGATGCTCTTCATCACCGCCGGCATGGGCGGCGGCACCGGCACGGGCGCCGCGCCGGTCATCGCCAAGATGGCCAAGGACAAGGGCATCCTGACCGTGGCGGTGGTCACCCTCCCCTTTCTCAACGAGGGCAACGAAGCGCTCTCCCGCGCCATCGACGGCATCCACGAGCTCGAGAAGAACGTGGACAGCCTGCTGATGATCAACAACGAGAAGCTGCACGAGTATTTCGGCAACCAGCTCATCCAGGATGCGTTCCCGCAGGCCGACGAGGTGCTCGCCACGGCCGTGCGCGGCATCGTGGAGATCATCAAGAAGCCGGGCTACATCAACGTGGACTTCAAGGACGTGGAGACGATGATGAAGAACAGCGGCATGGCCCTGATGGGCTGCGGCGTCGGCAACGGCAAGAACCGCATCGAGGACGCCGTCCGCGCCGCCTTCGAATCCCCGCTCCTCAACGACTTCGACCTCAAGACCGCCAAGAAGGTCCTCGTCAACATCACCTGCGGCCACAACGAGCAGGGCCTGACGATGGACGACCTGAGCGAGATCAACAAGAAGATCGACGAATACACCGGCCGCGCCAACAACTTCAAGCGCGGCCTGATCTGGGATGACGACCCCGAGATCGGGGACACCATCCGCATCACCTCCATCGTCACGGGCCTGCGCTTCTCCGACGTGATCGGCCCCGCCCGCGACATGGGCAACTACATCATCATCAACCGCGACTTCGTGTACAACAAGGCCGACGCCGCCCGCGGCGACGGAATTTCCCTGTTCGAAGACGCGGGTTCCCAGCAGATCGGTTTCAACAACAAGAGCAACGTTCGCTCCTTCAAGTTCGACCCCGACGAGAAGCCGGCCCTGATCGTGGCCCGCAACGAGTCCCGCGCCGAGCTGGAGAACGTGCCCGCAATCCGGAGGACCCAGGTATGAGAAAGACACGCGTAAGATTCGCTCCGTCCCCGACGGGGCCCCTGCACATGGGCGGCGTCCGCACCGCTCTCTACAATTACCTCTATGCCAAACAGCATGGCGGCGATTTCATCCTTCGCATCGAAGACACCGACTCGGGCCGTTTCGTGCCCGGCGCAGAAGGGTACATCATCGAAGCGCTGCGCTGGTGCGGCATCTGCCCCGACGAGGGCGTGGATGAGAACGGCAAGGTCGTGGAGACGCCCTCGGAGCGTCATCCACACGCCCCCTACCGCCAGAGCCAGCGGCGCCACCTCTATCGTGAGTACGCCGAGCGGCTGGTCGCCGAAGGCAAGGCCTACTATGCCTTCGATACGGCCGAGGAGCTCGAGAAGGCGCGCGCCGACAGCGAGGCGCGCGGCGAAACCTTCATCTACAACCACCTCACCCGCGGCGGCCTGCGCAACTCGCTGACCCTGCCCGCGGACGAGGTGCAGAAACTGCTCGCGGAGCGCACGGACTGGACCGTCCGCTTCAAGATGCCCGAAGGGCGCGTCGTGGAGATGGACGACCTGATCCGCGGCCACGTGAGCGTGGACACCGCGACCCTGGACGACAAGGTCCTGTGGAAGCGCGCCGACGAGCTGCCGACCTACCACCTCGCCAACATCGTGGACGACCACCTGATGGAGATCACCGAGGTCATCCGCGGCGAGGAATGGCTCCCTTCGCTGCCGCTGCACTACCTCCTCTACGAGGCGTTCGGCTGGCAGGACACGCAGCCGCGCTTCGCGCACCTGCCCCTGCTGCTCAAGCCGGTCGGCAACGGCAAGCTCTCCAAGCGCGACGGCGACAAGATGGGCTTCCCGGTATTCCCGCTGCGCTGGACCTCGCCGACCACCGGCGAGACTTCCCGCGGCTACCGCGAAGACGGCTACTTCCCCGACGCTTTCGTCAACCTGCTGGCCATGCTGGGCTGGAACCCGGGCACGGAGCAGGAGCTCTTCACGCTGCCCGAACTCGTGCAGTCCTTCTCCCTGGACAAGGTGAGCAAGAGCGGCGCGAAGTTCAACCCCGACAAGGCCAAATGGTTCAACCGCGAATACCTCCGCAAGCGCTCCGACAAGGAGCTCGCCGCCCTCTTCCTGCCCATCCTGGCGGAGAAGGGCATCCAGGCGGATCCGGCGTTCGTGGAGGGCGTGGTCGCGCTGACCAAGGAGCGCGCGACCTTCGTCCAGGACTTCTGGACCGTCGCTTCCTGCCTGTTCGTCGCCCCGTCGCAGTTCGAAGAATACGGCGTCAAGGCCGGTGCGGCCAGCGAGAAGCCGGTCGATCCCAACCGCCCCGTCGATCCGCGCGCCAAGGTGTGGGACGACAGCGCCACGGCGCCGTTCCTGGCCAAGGATGTGGACAAGTTCTACAAGGCCGACATCTACGACGCCGCGCTCGAGGCCATGCAGGCCGCGGAGCCCGACAAGCTCGAAGACTATATCCGCGAGAAGGGCATGCCGATGGGCAAGGTGATGAACTGCATCCGCCTGGGCCTGAGCGGCGCGGCAAGCGGGCTGGGCATCGCCGACATCCTCCGCTTCATCGGCAAGGAGGAGGGCGTCGCCCGGATGCGCTACATGAAGGAGCGCTTAGGATAACATTTCCAGGACTTCTTCCAGAGAGACGGCGTCTTCGATCCCGAAGCCGCCGTTTTTCGTACGCCGCAGCGAGCTCAGGAAGGCGCCGCTGCCCAGGGCTTCGCCCAGGTCGCGCGCCAGCGCACGGATATACGTGCCCTTGCTGCAGGCCACGCGGACCATCGCCGTCGGCAGGTGCCGGCCGGACACGTCCGCCACGCGGATGCGGCCCTGGCCGTCGTCCACGACGTCCTGCACGGGGGCGTCGCTCCAGGACAGGAGCTCGAGTTCATAGAGGGTGATGCGGTTGGACTGCAGAATGTCGCCCGGGTCGAAGGGGCGGCCCGCCCGCTGCGCCTCGCGCAGCAGCCGCCGGGCCGTCTCATAGGCGCGCACGCCGTCCACCGACTTGGCGCTGAAGAGCGGCGCGACCTGGTCCTGCTCGCCCACGAAGCCGGGCAGGACGGCGCGCAGGGCCGCCTCGGACACGCCGTCGAGCGGATACTCGCGGTCAATGTCCTTCTCCAGGTCGTAGGAAGGGGTGGTGGCGCCGAAGCTGACGCCGGCGATGTATTCCTTGGCGGAGCGCTGCAGCTCCTCCGCCCGCTTGGTGGCAGGTCCGATGCACACCAGCAGGATACCGGTCGCGAGGGGATCGAGCGTCCCCGCGTGACCGACCTTGAGGTTCTTCTTCCCGAAATGGCGGATCGCCGCGTACTTGACCTTGCGGATCACGTCTGCGGAAGTCCAGCGGTAGGGTTTGTCCACCGGCAGGACGATCCCTTCCGGGTAATCCTCGATATTACGGCTGAACGATCTTGTCAATCCTGCGCTGGTGCCGTCCGCCGGCAAACTGCGTCGTGAGCCAGGTGCGCACCATCATCACCGCCATGCGGTAGGAGACGAAGCGGGCCGGCATCACGAGGACGTTGGCGTTGTTGTGTTCCTTGACGAGCTTGGCGACCTCCGTGTTCCACGCCAGGCCGGCGCGGATGCCCTTGTGGTGGTTGAGCGAGAGGGCCATGCCGTTGCCGGTGCCGCACAGGGCGATGCCGGCATCCACGTCGCCGGCCTCGACGGCGTCGGCGAGCGGGTGGGCAAAGTCCGGATAGTCACAGCTGTCCGTGCTGTCCGTGCCGAAATTGACGACTTCGTAGCCTTTGCCCAGCAGATAAGCGATCAGCCGGGTCTTGTAGTCCACGCCTGCGTGGTCGCTGCAGATTCCGATTTTCTTCATAATAGACAAAGATACACATTCTTTCCCAAATTTTTTTATTTCACAAAAATTGCTACCTTTGGACTGACCAATCCAATCTAACCACAGTCAATGAAACTGAATCCATCCCTTTTCCGGGCTGTCTGCTTGCTTACCCTCGCGGTTCTTCCCGCGTGCGCCAAAAGGACCAGCCCGCTTTCCCAACAGATGGTCCAATCCCAGATTTCGCGTTGTGGAGACGCGACCTATCTGGACTATACCGACGGACGGCTCAGGTGGAGCTACGGCGCCGGTATGGAACTTCGCGCCTACCTGGACGTCTTCCAAACATACGGCGACACCTCCGTATTCAATTTCGTCCGCAAGTGGTACGACAGCATCGTCTCCGATGACGGCTCCATCCAGGGCTACACGGCTGAGCGTTTCGGCTCGGACAAGATCTGCCCGGCCGTCCCCCTGTTCCAGCTCTATGACGAGACCGGCGAAGAGAAATACCGCAAGGCCATCGAACTCGTCAAATCCCAGATCGACGGTCAGCCGCGCACCCCGTCCGGAGCCTTCTGGTTCAAGCAGGTCTATCCCAACCAGATCTGGCTGGACGGCGTGTATCTGCTGAGTCCCTTCTACGCCGAATATGCCGCCCGCTACCTGGAGGGCGAAGCGCAGACAGCCGCTTTCAACGACATCGTAAACAACATCGTCGTCACCCACGACAAATGCCTCGACCCTGCGACAGGGCTGCTGCGCCACGCCTGCGACGAATCCGGCAAGATGTTCTGGTGCGATCCCGCCACCAAGGGGCAGTCCTTCCACTGCTGGGGCCGTGCGCTCGGCTTCTATTGCCTCGGCATCCTCGACGTGCTCGACTGGCTGCCGGACGATTTCGACGGCCACCGCAAACTGACCGGGCTCCTGCGCGAGATCTGCCAGGTCCTGCCCGACTGGGCGGATCCGGACAGCGGGGTCTGGTACCAGGTCCTGGACCAGCCCGGGCGCGAAGGCAATTACCTCGAGGCCACCTGCTCCGCGATGTTCGTCTACACCTTCCTCAAAGGCATCCGCGAAGGCTATCTCGACGCAAACCTTCTCCCCTACGCCAAGAATCTGTACCTGGACTTTGTCGACGAGTTCATCGTCACCGACGCTCCGGGCCTGATCAGCGTCGAGCGGTGCTGCTCCAGCTGCGGGCTGGGCGGATCCTCCAACCGGATGGGCGATTTCGCCTACTATCTCAGCGAGCCCGTCCGCCCCAACGACGCCAAGGGGGTCGCCCCGTTCATCTGGGCCTCCCTGGAAATGGAAAAAATGAAATAAGCGCAACGATTGTCCGGCCTACTGCGGCCAACATCCGCATTCCTGTTACCCACCAGGCAGGAATGCGGTTTTTTTCGCACCTTTGCAAAAAGGAGATCCAGTACGTCGACGCCTTCATCCGTTCGCTGATGCGTTGACGCCCGTCTTGTCTTTGCGACATTTATTTGCTACATTTGGTGAAAGAATCCCACAATCGACAAAACGAACGCTATGTCTTTCATCAACGACGACTTCATGCTCTCCAACGCCACAGCGAAGAGCCTCTATCACGGGCATGCGGAGAAGATGCCCATCATCGACTACCACTGCCATCTCTCTCCCCAGCAGATTGCCGAGAACATCCAGTTCCGCGACATCACCCAGCTCTGGCTGGTGGACGGCCACGCGGGCGACCATTATAAATGGCGCGCGATGCGCGGCAACGGCGTACCGGAGGAATACATCACGGGCGGCACGCGCAGCCCGTGGGAGACCTTCGAGAAGTGGGCGGAGACCATGCCCTACACGATGCGCAACCCGCTCTACCACTGGTCGCACCTGGAGCTGAAGCGCGTCTTCGGCATCGACAAGCTCCTGTCGCCCGCCACGGCCCGCGAGATCTTCGAGGAGTGCAACGCCAAGCTCGCCACGCCCGAATTCCGCGGCCAGGCCCTCATCCGCAAGTTCAACGTCGACGTCGTCTGCACGACGGACGACCCGGCCGACGACCTGCACTGGCACCAGATGATCGCCGACCATCCCTTCGGGACCCGCGTCCTTCCCGCCTGGCGCCCCGACAAGGCGATGGCCATCGAGAACCCCACCGAATACCAGCACTATATCGACAGGCTCAGCAAGGCCGCCGGCATCCGGATCGACTCCTACGCCGACCTCTGCCAGGCCCTGCAGAAGCGCCACGATTTCTTCCATGCGATGGGCTGCCGGCTCTCCGACCACGGCATGGACACTTTCTACACCGAGGACTACCGCGACATCGAGATCGAGCTGATCTTCAAGAAGACCCTCATCGGCATGACCCCGAGCCCCAAGGAGGTCGCCAAGTTCCGCAGCGCTTTCCTCTATGACCAGGCCGTCATGGACGCGGAAGCCGGCTGGACGCAGCAGTTCCACGTCGGCGCCATCCGCAACAACAATACGAAGATGCTCCAGCTCGCCGGGCCCGACACGGGCTACGACGCCATCCACGACCTCAACATGGCCGCTTCCGGCCACAAGTTCCTGGACCGCCTCACCCTGGCCGGCAAGCTCGCCAAGACCATCCTCTACTGCCTCAACCCCAAGGACAACGCCGTGATGATGACGCTCGCCTACACCTTCAACGACGGTACCGTCCCCGGCAAGATGCAGTTCGGCTCGGGCTGGTGGTTCCTCGACCAGGAGGTCGGCATCCGCCGCCAGCTGGACTCCCTCTCGCAGCTGGGCCTGCTGAGCCGCTTCGTCGGCATGCTCACCGACTCCCGCAGCTTCATCAGCTACCCGCGCCACGAGTATTTCCGCCGCATCCTCTGCGACGTGCTCGGCTCGGACATCGAAAAGGGCAAGCTCCCGGCCTCCGAGATGGACTTCATCGGCCAGATGATCGAAGACATCTCCTACAACAACGCCCGGGACTACTTCCAGTTCTGAGAGGAAAAGGAATAAACAAAAAAAGGATTGGCATCTGCCAATCCTTTTTTTGTAGCTCCGAGCAGAATCGAACTGCTATCTATGGTTTAGGAAACCACTATTCTATCCGTTGAACTACAGAGCCGGAATACCAAAAAAGCCGCCAGTCAGGCGGCCTTTTTACAGATTACTCAGCGTTCTTGACGATGATCTGACGGCCTCTGTAGTAACCGCACTCAGGGCAGACACGGTGATACATCACGGTCGCGCCGCAGTTCGGGCAGGTGGCGAGGGTCGGAACCGGCGCGAAGTCGTGCGTACGGCGCTTGTCCCGGCGCTGCTTGGAAAGTTTGTGTTTCGGATGTGCCATTGCTTTATCTTTTTAAATATTATTTGCTCAAATACTTCGTAGTCTCCTGATTGCATTCTCCTTCCGGGTGGACGCGCTGGATCGGCAGCGAGATGCAGACGAAGTCGTATACATCCTGTCCCAGGTCCAGTTCGTCGCCCTCCGGGGTGTAGCTCTCCTCGAAGGAGGTCTCCACCGGGAGGACCAGGTCCTCCAGGCATCTGTCGCAGGCGACGGTCACGCTGCCGGCAATCTCGCAGGCGGCTTCCGCCGTCAGCCCGTGATTGCGCACGGCTGCCGTCACTTCCAGATCGGCGTCGAGGATCTCTGTGTTCCCGAATTTTTCAAAGAACTCGGCTCCGGCGTGCCATGTAAAGTGGCTTGTGCCGGGGGCCAAAGCGGTCAGTTTGACTACAAAGGGTTGCAAAGTTAGTAATTTTTTTACGATTAACAACTAAAAATCAATCCTCGTTGTCGCTGTTTCTCTTGCGGGCCAGCGGATCGAGCAAAATCTTGCGGATGCGCATGAAGTGCGGCGTGACCTCCACCAGTTCGTCTTCCTGGATGTATTCCAGGGCCTCCTCGAGGGAGAACTTGATGGCGGGAGGCAGGACGATCTTCTCGTCGGAGCCCGCCGCGCGCACGTTCGTGAGCTTCTTGGTCTTGCAGATGTTGATGTTGAGATCGCGTTCGCGGGTGTGCTCGCCGACCACCTGACCGGCGTAGATGTCCTCGCCCGGCTCCACGAAGAAGCGGCCGCGGTCCAGGAGCTTGTTCATCGAGTAGGCGATGGACTGGCCGGTCTCGATGGAGACGAGCGAGCCGTTGTTGCGGTGCTCGATCTCACCCTTGTAGGGCTGGTATTCCTTGAAGCGGTGCGCGACGATGGCCTCGCCCTGGCTGGCGGTCAGCAGGTTGGAGCGCAGGCCGATCAGGCCGCGGGTCGGGATCTCGAACTCCAGCAGGGTGCGGTCGCCGCGCGGCTCCATGCGCACCAGCGCGCCCTTGCGGCGCGTGGAAATCTCGATGGCGGCGCCCACGAACTCCTCGGGCACCTCGATGGAGAGGTCCTCGACCGGCTCGCAGCGCTGGCCGCCGATGGTCTTGTCCAGGACCTTGGGCTGGCCGACCTGCAGCTCGAAGCCTTCGCGGCGCATCGTCTCGATGAGCACCGAGAGGTGCAGCACGCCGCGGCCGTAGACCACGAAGGAATCGGCGGTCAGGCCCGGCTTGACGCGCAGCGCGAGGTTCTTCTCCAGCTCCTTGTCCAGGCGCTCCTTGAGGTGGCGCGAGGTCACGAACTTGCCGTCCTTGCCGAAGAAGGGGGAATTGTTGATCGTGAAGAGCATGCTCATCGTCGGCTCGTCGATGGCGATCGGCTCGAGCGGCTCGGGGTTCTCGAAGTCCGCGATGGTGTCGCCGATCTCGAATCCGTCGATGCCCACCACGGCGCAGATGTCGCCGCACTGGACTTCGTCGACGTTGGCCTTGCCGAGGCCCTCGAAGACCATCAGCTGCTTGACCTTCTGCTTCTGCACGACGTCGTAGCGCTTGCAGAGGCTGATTGGCTGTCCGGTCTTGAGCGTGCCGCGGGTGATGCGGCCGACCGCGATCCGGCCCACATAGGGAGAATATTCCAGGGAGGAGATGAGCAGCTGGGGCGTGCCCTCGACCACCGGCGGAGCCGGAATGACGTCGAGGATGGTGTCCAGCAGCGCCGTGATGTCGTTGGTCGGCTTCTTCCAGTCGAGCGACATCCAGCCCTGCTTGGCGGAGCCGTACACGGTCACGAAGTCGAGCTGCTCCTCGGTGGCGTTGAGATTGAACATCAGGTCGAAGACCTCCTCCTGCACCTCGTCGGGGCGGCAGTTGGGCTTGTCGACCTTGTTGATCACGACGATGGGTTTCTTGCCCATCTGGATGGCTTTCTGTAGCACGAAGCGCGTCTGGGGCATGCAGCCCTCGAAGGCGTCGACGAGCAGCAGCACGCCGTCCGCCATGTTGAGCACGCGCTCCACTTCGCCGCCGAAGTCGCTGTGGCCCGGCGTGTCGATGATGTTGATTTTGACCCCCTTGTAGATCACGGAGACGTTCTTGGCGAGGATGGTGATGCCACGCTCGCGCTCCAGATCGTTGTTGTCGAGGATCAGCTGGCCCAGATTCTCCGGCTGACGGACCAGGTTGGCCTGGTAGATCATCCGGTCCACGAGCGTCGTCTTGCCGTGGTCCACGTGGGCGATGATTGCTATGTTCCTGATTTCTTGCATACTTTTCATAAAAACATGCAAAGTTACGGATTTCCCCGGAAAATCATAATCCAAATTATTAGTATATTTGCATGATATGGATAAAAAACGCGTTTTGACCTTCCTGTTGGTCCTGCCGCTCCTCTTTTCCTGTGGCCAGCCGTCCCGCAAGGCGGAAGCCGTCCGTGAGGAGCGCCGCATCCCGGAACTCCTCGCTGCCGTCCCTTCCGACGCCCTGGCCGTCATCTGCTACGACCGCCTGTCCGAAGGGATGCGCCTGCTGGATTCCACGAGCGTCCTGCACAAGCTGGACCTGAAGGCATTCAAAAACGCCCGGATGGCCCTCTCCCTCTGCTACAACGGCTCGCTCGTGCCGGTCCTGGCGCTCGACACCGGACGCGCCGAGGCCGACTCCGCGTCGGCGGCCGGCGCCCTGCTCGCGCAGGCGGCCGCCCTGCGGCTCCACGCCGAGTACATCCGTCCCGACGCGCAGGCGCGCAGGCGCGGCTTTGTCCTCATCACCCCTTCCGATGCGCAGCTGACCGCCGTCCGGCGCCATATTTCCGGCTACACCTCCATCCTGGACGCGCCCGGATTCCGGCAGGCCCTGGCGGAGGCCGGATCCGACGATTTCATCATCTTCCGCGGCGGCGGAGCCCCCGAGCGCCTGGCCCCGAAGGGCTGGCTCAAAGATATCTTCCCGCGCCGGGAGCTGACCTCCTTCCTGGGCAAGGTCGCCGAATGGACCGTCCTCACACCCGACGGCAACGGCTTCGACGTCAAGCCCGTCTGCGAAAAGGACGACGCTTATTTCGCCAACATCCTGGCGGATCTCCCCTCCGGCGAATGCCAGCTGGGCACCATCCTTCCTGAAGGCACCCGCTTCGCCCTGGACCTGACCGTCAAGCTTCCGCAGACGCGCAATGCCCTGGAACGCTGGCAGGACGCCTCCGTCAACCTCACCCGCTACGACAAGCAGCTGGACGCGCTCCGCGACCAGAGCGGCAAGGATCCGCGCAAATGGGAGCAGGAGGTCGATGTCCGCGAGATCGCGCTCGTCCACGCCGAAGGCGGCCCCGTCGTCCTGGTCCGTCCGGCCAAGGCCGCCGCGGACCGCGAATGTTATGAGAATCCCTGGCGGGGCTTCCTCCCCGCCCTTTATGGCAAAGCCTTCGCGCTTGCCGACGACAGCTGCACCGCGTGTTCGCGCGGCTGGCAGATCTACGGCAGCCCGGAAGCCGTCCGCGCCTTCATCGACGCGATGTGTCCGACGGGCAACTACCCCGTCAAGGGCAGCCGGCTCGTCGTGTTACAACCTGACAAAACCCTCGCCTGGGGCAAAAAAGGCATCTACTTATTATGGCATTCCAATCAGTAAACAAGCTCATCGAAAAGAGCATCCGGGAGAATTGGGACCGCGACGCCCTCTCCAACTACCAGGGCGCCACGCTCAAATATAAAGACGTGGCGGAGCGTATCGAACTCCTGCACATCGCCTTCCAGGAATGCGGACTGCAGAAAGGCGACAAGGTCGCCCTCTGCTCGCGCAACCAGGCCCACTGGGGCGTCTGCTTCCTGGCCGCCACCACCTACGGCGCCGTGCCCGTGCCCATCCTGCACGAGTTCAAGCCGGAGAGCATCCACTACCTGGTCAACCACTCCGAGGCCAAGGTCCTCTTCGTGGACGAGGTGATCTGGCAGGGCCTTTCCGAGATCGAGATGCCCGGCCTGGAGGTCATCGTCCAGATGAATACCCTCAACTACATCTACGCCAAGAACCAGGACCTGGTGACCGTGCGCAAGAACCTCACCGGCACCTTCAACCAGATGTTCCCCAACGGTTTCACGCCCGACCACCTCAACTATTATGAAGACCAGCCGGAAGAGCTCGCCCTGATCAACTACACCTCCGGCACCTCCGGGTTCTCCAAGGGTGTGATGATCCCCTACCGCGCGCTCTGGTGCAACATCCGTTTTGCCCATGAGACCGCCGAGCCGCAGATGACCTGCGAGTCCCAGATGGTGGCGATGCTGCCTTCCGCCCACATGTACGGCCTGATGTTCGAATTCCTCTTCGAGATGTCCATCGGCGCGCACGTGCACTTCCTGACCCGCACCCCGAGCCCGAAAGTCATCATGAAGGCGTTCTCCGAGATCCATCCGGACGTCATCATCGCCGTCCCGCTCATCTTCGAGAAGGTCTACAAATCCCAGATCAAGCCCGTGGTGGACCGCCACAAGATGCTGATGCGCATCCCCATCGTGGACCAGGTCATCCGCAAGAAGATCCGCAACAACCTCATCGAGGCCTTCGGCGGCCGCTTCGAGGAAGTCATCATGGGCGGCGCCGCCTTCAACCCCGAGGTGGAGAAGTTCATGCGCCAGATCCATTTCCCGTTCACCGTCGGCTACGGCATGACGGAGTGCGCCCCGATCATCACCTACGCCAAGTGGTGGAAGACCCGCCGCGGTTCCTGCGGCGTGCCGGTGCCGGGCTGCGAAATCCGCATCGATTCCAAGAACCCCTACAAGGAGCCGGGCGAGATCCAGGTCCGCGGCGAGAACGTCTTCCTGGGCTACTACAAGAACCGCGAGGCCACCCAGGCCGCCTTCACCAACGACAACTGGCTCAAGACCGGCGACATCGGCGTGATCGACTATGACGGATTCCTCTACCTGCGCGGACGCTCCAAGTGCATGATCCTGGGCGCCAACGGACAGAACATCTACCCGGAAGAGCTGGAGGCCGTGATCAACAACGTCGTCTACGTCGTGGATTCGCTCGTGGTCGAGGACAAGATCGGCCTCACGGCCCTGATCTATCCCGACTACCACCAGGCCGAGCTCGACGGACTGTCCGGCGAGGCCCTGGAGCAGCGCATCAGCGAGAGCCTGCCGGAGATCAACAAGCTCCTGCCCGCCTACGCGCAGATCAACCATATCGAATTCATGCCCGAGGACTTCGAGCGCACGCCGAAGCGCAGCATCAAGCGCTATCTCTACCAGAGACAGAAATAAAACGATACGATGAACAAGTTTGACGACAAATACATGAAGATGGCCGCCATCTGGGCGACCAATTCCTACTGCAAGCGCCGCCAGGTGGGCGCGCTGATCGTCAAGGACCGGATGATCATCTCCGACGGCTTCAACGGCACGCCGTCCGGTTTCGAGAACATCTGCGAAGACGAGAGCGGCGCCACCAAGCCGTATGTCCTGCACGCCGAGGCCAACGCCATCTCCAAGGTGGCCAAGTCCGGGAACAACGCGGAAGGCTCCACCCTCTACGTGACCGCTTCCCCCTGTATGGAATGCGCCAAACTGATCATCCAGTCCGGCATCCGGCGGGTCGTCTACCGCGACGAGTACCGCCTCACGGACGGCATTGACCTCCTGCGTCGTGCCGGCATCGAGGTCGAAAAGATAGACTAGGGTCCATGAAGAAATCCTCCATCCTGGTCGCCCTGCTGGGCGTCGTCATCGGCCTGCTCATCGCCGTGCTCGTCGGCCTGGTCGGCGACCGCCGGCACCGCCTGCGCGTCGGTTCCGACGACTGGCGCAAGATCGAGCTGGTCCTGCAGAGCATTGACGAGAACTATGTCGACAGCGTCGACCACGAGAAAGTCAACAACGCCATGGCCGCGGCCGCCCTGTCGGCCCTCGACCCGCATTCCTCCTATATGCCGCCGCAGGTCCTCGAAGAGACCGAAGCCGACCTGCTCGGCAATTTCGACGGCATCGGCATCCAGTTCAACGTGCCCAACGACACGGCCGTCGTGATCGAAGCCATCCCCGGAGGCCCCTCCGAGAAGATCGGGCTGCAGGCGGGCGACCGCCTGATCAAGGTGGACTCGACCGTCATCGCGGGCGTCCATTTCCCGCAGGACAGCATGGTCCGCCGCCTCAAGGGCGTCGCCGGCACCAAGGTGCTCGTGACGGTCAAGCGCGGCCACGAGATCATCCCGTTCGAAATCACCCGGGGCAAGATCCCCACCTATTCCGTCGACGCCGCCTTCATGGTAAGCGACACGACGGGCTACCTGCGCCTCTCCAAGTTCTCCCGCACCACGGAGGTCGAGTTCCTGCAGAACACGGCCGAGCTGGTCGGACAGGGCATGAAGGAACTGATCCTCGACCTGCGCGACAACACCGGCGGCTACCTCGACCAGGCCTGCCGCCTGTCCAACTTTTTCCTGCCCCGCAAGGCGATGATCGTCTACATCGAAGGACGCCACCGCCGGCGCGAGGAATTCCGGGCCGACGGCCGCGGCCCCTTCCAGGACCTCGGCGTCAAGATCCTCGTGGACGAAGGCTCCGCCTCGGCCAGCGAGATCCTCTCCGGCGCCCTGCAGGACAACGGCCGCGCGCGGCTCTACGGCCGCCGCACCTTCGGCAAGGGCCTCGTCCAGGAGCCCTTCTTCTTCAGTGACAATTCCGGGATGCGGATTACCGTGGCGCGCTACTACACGCCCAGCGGCCGCTGCATCCAGAAGCCCTATTCCGACGACTACGATTATGAGGTGCTCCGCCGCTACGAATCCGGCGAGATGGTGCACGCCGACAGCATGCGCATCGAGAAGGGCGGCATCCTGCCCGACGTCTTCGTGCCCGTCGACACCACGCGCGCCGGCCAGTTCTACGTGGCCTGCAACCGCAAGGCCACGGCCATGCGCTTCGCGTCCGCCTTCTTCGACAGCCACAGCCACGAGCTCTCGCAGATCGACGACTACGGCAGCCTGCTCGCCTGGCTCGACCGGGCCGGACTGGAGCGGCAGTTCCTCGCTTTCGCGAAGGCCAAGGACCAGCTCGTCCCCAAGCCGGAGGAATGGGTGAGCGACCGCCAATACATCATGACCCAGGTGCAGGCCCTCGTCGGCCGCTATTCCAAACTCGGAGACAAGGCCTACTACCACCTTTTCTTACAGATCGATCCGACCTTCAAGGCGGCGATGGAAGAATAAAGAACAGACCGGGCCCCATGGACCCGGTCTGACTTTTTGAATAGTTATACCCAACAAAACCTACTCTTCGTCCCAGTTGGTCACTTCCTCGACCTTCGAGAAGTCCTTGGACATCTTGAACACGGGGGAGAAATTATAGCACTTACCGGAGTTGGCCGATCCGGTAGCCACAGCACCGATACGCAGGAAATGATCGCGCTCGTAGGCGAACTGCGCGCCGCTCTCCACCTTCGTGTCGATGGAGAGCTCGATGACCGTCTGGCCGTCGATTCCCTTGATCTTCTTCTGCTTACCGTCTTTCTGTTTCTTGTCGAAATCAAAGTTGTTGTTGCCGTCGCTGACCCATCTGTCGGTGAAGCCGAAGAGGGCGACGTCCACGTTGGGCGTCTGCGCCGCGTCCGCGACCTCGACCTTGAAGCGGGCGACGATCTTCGTCCCCTCATAGGTGATCTGCGGGTCGATGATGCGGGCATAGGGCGTCACGGTGAAGTCGACGGTGTTGGCGCCCCGCTCCAGCTTGAACTGCTGCGTGACGGGATAGAAGTTCTGCTTCTTGGTGTCCATCACGTAATCGCCGGCCCAGACAAGCTTGTTCCGGTAGGTACCGTTGCACTTGACATACCAGGTCTGGGCCTTCTCGTCGTCCCAGCCCAGCTCGATAACCGAGATGCTCGACGTGTTCGGCCAGGCGAACTGCACCGGCTGTCCGGTCTTGCTGTCCAGGATCCTGCCTTCAACCTGGGCGTTCCAGCTCTCCTGGTTGTCGAAGGCGAACCAGTCGCAGGAGGTCGCGACGAAAAGCAGGGAAAGAAGTACTAATATCTTTTTCATATTTTTATTCCTGTGAAGGGTTAACGGTCAGATTGTTCTCGCTGGGGTTCGGGATGCTTCCGTAGTAATCCAGCAGGTCGGTGTTGAGTCCGGTGGCGGAGAGCTGGACGTCGCCGTGGTACACGTTCACGCGCGGGAAGATGTACTTGGGCGTGCCGTCACGCAGGTCCAGGACCGGCAGGAAGGTATGCTTCCTGTGCTGGTTGCCGGAACGGGTGCTGAGATAGGCGCGGCGGCGGTAGAGCGTGTAAGACTCGTGGCCTTCCATCGCGAACTCCACACGGCGCTCGTGCAGGACGTTCTCGACGGTGGGCTCGATGTCGTCGGTGAAGGCGGCACGGTGGCGGATGGCGTTGAGAGCCTCCTTCGCGGTGGCCGCGCTGCCCTTTCCGCTCTCGGCGAACGCCTCGGCGTAGTTCAGCAGGATCTCGGCGTAGCGGATGTCATACCAGGGATTGGAGGAATAGACCAGGGCCTTGTTGGGATCCAGGAATTTCCGGATGCCGAAGCAGGTGTTCCAGAAGTATGCGTGGTTGCTCGTCGCACCGGTACCGATGCGCATGAACGCGCAGATCTTGTCCTCGCTGCCGGCGCCAAGCCCATAGTAATCGTTGCCGTTCACCGTGTACTTGTTGTTCTCGTAGAATACGGGATCCTTGCCGTCCAGCCAGATACCGCCCTGGGCGACGATCGTCTGCCCGCGGAACTGGCAGCCGGGATAGAGCACCCAGGCCTGGAAGCGGGCGTCCTTGTCCAGGAACGGAGCGTCCGGGCTGTCGTACTTGATGAAGTCGGCATCCTTGTCGAAGGAAGAGGCCGCCGTCACGATCTGCGCGAAGTAGATGTCCTCCTTGCCGTCGTTGCGGGTCTTGACGGTGCCGTCCGCACGGGCGCCGGACGCGGTGTAGTTGTCGAAGAGGTCGACCAGGTCGGAGGTGATGGAGTAGTTGCCCCAGCCGCCGTTGGTGATCGTCTCGTGGGCCACGTTCGGGGAATAGTTGATGTCGAAGCTGTTGGTCGCGTCGGTCTGGCCGTTCTTGTAGCTCTTGCCGAAGATGAACTCGCAGTCCTGGCGCTCCTGGAAGAGCGCGGTGAGGTTTTCCCTGGCGGTCTCGACGGATGTCGTGGCGCCGCCGTAGAGGGAGAAGCGGCCGGATTTGATAATCTTGTCGCTGGCCTCGATGCACTTCGCATAGTAGGCGTCCGCATAGGAAGACTCCATGTAGGCAAGCTTCTGCTGGACAGCCTTATACTCGCCGGGAATGGCTTCCTTGCTCCAGTATTTGCTCACCGAAGCGGCATAGAGGGCCACGCGGGACTGCAGGCCGAGGGCGGCCCACTTGGTGGCGCGGTATTTACCGTCGTTGCGCTCTTCGGGCAGGAGCTCGATCGCCTTGTCCAGTTCGGAGAGGACGAAATCCCAGGTCTCCTTCTCGGTGCTGCGGGGGATATAGAGGCCGGCGTTCTCGCCGCCGTCATAGTACTTGTCAAGCGGCTCGGTCACGATCGGGACGCCGCCGTAGCGACGGACCATCGCGAAGTAGCAGTATGCACGGGCGAAGAGTGCCTCGCCGAGCATCGCGTTGCGGGTGGCCTCGTTGATGGCCTTCTTCGCCAGGGCCTCGTCGACCTGCTGGATGAAGTAGTTGATCGAGCGCATCTTCTTGTAATCCCAGAAGCCGGTCACGCTGATGGAGTAGTCAGCGGCCTTGGAGTAGGTGGCCAGGGTGGTGTTCTGCTCTTTGGTATTGAAGGCATCCATGGGGATGGCGTTGTATACGTCGGAGAGGAGCCGTTCCATACCAGCCTGGCTCGACGTCATGTCTTCCCCGGACATCTTGGTGAGATCGCCCTCCAGACCGTCGAACAGCTTATCGCAGGAGCAGAGGCCGATTCCGAGGAACGCGACAATTGCATATTTGAATATCTTTTTCATCTTTCAATCGTTTAGAAGCTGATGCTGGTGCCGATAACGAAAGTCCGGAGGAGCGGGGCGCCGCTGGCGCCGCGTCGCGAACTCTGGTAGGTCTCCGGGTCCCAGACCCGCACGATCGGGTTGCAGATCGTGAACAGGTTGGTCGCACTGGCGTGGACGCGGATGCTCTTCATGTGGATCCGGCTGAGGATCGCCTTCGGGAGCGTGTAACCGATCTCGAGGCTCTTCAGGCGGAAGAAGGAGTTGTCCACCCAGGAATAGGGCTGCGTGAAGCGGTAGGTGGCGTTCGAGCTGGCATCCTCGGCGCCGGTAGCCGGAGCGAGGGCCGGCCAGTAACCGGGCTCCCAGACGGAATTCGGGTCGCGGGGATCGGTATAGCCGTCGGCCAGCCGGTAGTGGTCCATGTGGTTGACGAAGAGGGTCTTGCTCCAACCGTATCCCATACCGCCGGACAGCTGCATGTTCTTGTGGCTCAGGGCCGCGCCGTTGAAGGTGGCGCTGAGGTCGAAGTTTTTCCACTCCATGAAGATCATCAAGCCGAACTGGAGCGGCGGGTTGCCTTCCTTCCAGGAATAGAAGCGGTCAGCGGAAGTAATGACGCCGTCGCCGTTGCGGTCGAGGATCTTGTACATGCCCGGCAGCATCTCGGCCATGTTGCTCTTCTTGCTGCTGGAGCTGCTGTAGAGGACGGGATAATCGTTGATGTCGGCCCAGCTTGTGAACTGGCCCCTGCCGTTCCACTCATAGTATTTGCCGTCCAGGGCGTTGTCCCAGCGGCCTTCGGTGTGCTTCTCGAAGTAGTTCTGCGCAGACGTGTAGATGGCTGTCCGCTCCTCCTCCTGATAGGTATCGCGCTCGCGCGTGAAGGTGGCGGTGGCGGTGATGCGGTAGTTGAAGTCGCGGAAGCGCATCCGGTGCGAGAGCTCGAGGTCGATACCGACGTTCTGCGTGGTATTGAGGTTCAGCTGCGGGAGGTCGATGCCGTACATATCGGGCAGGCTGGAGGACACCTTGGCGGCCTTACCGGTCTGGTTTCTCCAGAACCAGTCGACGGAACCGCCGATGATGCCCTTCTTGACCTCCCAGTCGAAACCGAAGTCACGCATATAGGTCCGCGTCCAGGAGAGGAGGGTCTCCGCCACCTGGGTGCTGCTGTATCCCATGACCGGAGAGCCGTCCGCGAACATATAGTTGGTACCCGTCTGGGAATAACCCAGCAGATACTGGTAGGCAGACCCCTGGTTGCCTCCGGAGATACCGTCCGACCAGCGGAACTTCAGGTTGGAGATGAACGGGAAGAGCCGCTTGAAGAACTTCTCCTCGGAAGCGCGCCAGGCGACCGAATAAGAGGGCAGGAATGCCCAGCGGAAGCCGGGAGCATAGAAGTAGGAACCGTCGTAACGGGCCATCAGCTCGACCATATACTTGCCGGCGTATTCGTAGTTGACGCGGCCGATGTAGCCGGCCTTCGCCGTGCTGCTCCGGGAACCCCTGTTCTCGGCGGTGGACTCGATGGCCTGGTCCAGGATGTCGTGGGTGTAGAACTCGCCGAATTCGCGGTCGCCGCGGAGGTCCTTGCTCCAGCCGAGGGTCGCCTCGGTGGCGAGCATCGCGCCGATGCTGTGCTCGCCGAACTTGGCGGAGTAGTTCGCCTGCAGGCGGCCATAGAGGGTCTGGCGGTTGGACCAGCGCTCCGTCAGGGCGTTCGTGTCCTTGTTGTAGCTGATCAGTTCGTCCGTCCAGGCGTCATAGAGCGGGAAAGCCAGGGTGAGCTGGCGGGTGTCGCGGGTCTGGTAGTCGTAGGAGATCTGTCCCTGGATCCGCAGGCCCTTCAGGAAGGGCGCCGTGTAGGTCAGGTTCAGGCTGTTGGTGAAGGAATTCTGCTGGGTCTTGTCATAACCGTTGGCCCCGTTCAGGGCTCCGATCGCATTGCGGCTTTCGTTGCCCGGGTTGTAGGTCCAGTGGGACGGGTTGCCGATGACGTTCCAGGGGATGTAGCGCTCCGAGTAGAGGCCGCGGGTATAGAAATTCTGGGCGGCGTTCTGGGGCGTTCCTACCTTGCTGTTCCAGCTCAGGGAAGACTGGAAGACCAGCTTGAGGTCCTTGGAGATGTTGGTGGTGACGTTGCCCTGGAACGTGAAGCTCTTGTAGCCCAGCTGCGGGCCGTTGAGGATACCGTTGTCGTTGTTGAAAGAGCCGCTCAGGTAGTATTGGGTCTGGTTGTTTCCGCCGTTCACGGAGAGCTGGTGATTCTGCTGGAAAGAGAAATCCCGGTAGAACTGGGAGTACCAGCGGTTGTCCGTCCAGCCGGCGTCACCGTTCAGGTAGTGGTCGATGATGTCCTGGGGGTACATGGGCTCCTTGCCGACGTTCGCACGCATCTCGTTGGCTTCCTTGAACCAGGTAAGGATGTCCACCTCTTCCGGGAGGGATGTCGGCACGCCGAAGGAGAAACGGTTGGAGTACTTGACCGTGGGGGCGCCGATGGAGCCCTGCTTGGTGGTCACGAGGATGACGCCGTTCTCGGCGCCCATACCGTAAATGGCGGCAGAGGCGTCCTTTAGGACGGATATGCTCTCGATGTCCTCCGGGTTGAGCTGGGCCAGGACGGCGGAGCTGCTGTTGGTGTAGGAGGTGTTGTTCTCCTGACCGCGGCGGGGCGCGGTGCGGACGAAGCCGTCCACGATGACGAGCGGCTCGTCATAGCCGCGGAGCTTGAGGTCGGTGTTGAAATCACCGGCATCGCCCGTGCGCTGGCGGATGAGCAGGCCCGGGACCTTGCCCTGCAGAGAGGCGAGGACGTCGGACTGCTTCGTGGCCGTGAGTTCCTCGCTGCGGATGTTCGAGATGGCACTGGTCAGGGATGCTTTTCTCTGGGTGCCGTAGCCGACGACCACCGTCTCTTCGAGCAGTTCCGCGTCTTCTTCGAGGACAATGTTGAAAACGGTCTTGTCGCCGATGGCGAAGGTCTGTCCCTTGAAGCCGATGCTTTCGACGGAAATGGTGGATCCGACAGGAACGCTGAAAGAGAAATGGCCATCCAAATCGGTCGCTGCACCGATCTGGGGATTACCGACCACGGTCACGGCCGCACCGATCACCGGCATGCCGCCGGTATCGATCACGGTTCCGCTGATGGTCCGGTTTTGGGCGAAGGCCGGATGGGCTCCCGCCAAAGTGAACAATATCACCAGGATACCGGTCACTTTCATCAGAGGTCTGAACATTTTCATTGGTTATTATAGAAAGAATAGGTGGTTGGCTATTCCGCTTTGCTATCAAAGTTAGAATTTTGCTTTCCCGCACGCAACGAAGCTCCCTTCCTTTAAAATTCTTTGGCATCAACAATAATAACTTTGACTAAAAAATTAGAGATATGCAAATGGTTTTAAAAATAGTGCGACCGATTTTTAAATATATCGACGCAAAAAGCCGCGTTTATAATCCTTAAACGCGGCATACAACGGTATTTTTGCGACACGGCGGCCGTGACGGGGCAGGCCGCCCGCGCGCCTATTTCCGCTTCTTTCCCAGAAGCAGGGCGGCGATGACGAGCAGGATTGCGGCGCCCAGGGCGAAGAGCAGCCGGCGGGAATTGCCGGCCGGCGCGGGCGCCTTGTCGAATTCGGCGAACGGATCCTCCGCGCTCAGGTATTTGCCGTCGGCGATCAGCGAGAGCGCATATTCGAGCAGGACGTCCGTCTGGCCGTCCGCGCCCCGCGTCACCTCGTTGAAGGTCAGCGGCAGCGGATAATCCGGCAGCAGGCCGCGCCCCTCCGGCAGGCGCTCGCAGACCGTCTCGTCGAACACTTCCTTCACCAGCGGCAGCGTGACCGCCTGGCGCGTGTTCGGGAGGCCGATGTCGACGAATTTCAGGGCCGTCATGCTATGATACGTCGTGCCCGTCTCCCGCCCGACGGCCACGCCGCGGCGGTTGCGGACCAGGACGGCCGGGAACAGCGTGGCCGCCGAAATGGAGTAGGCGTTGGTCAGGACATATACCTTCCCGCCATAATGGAAGTCCGGATCGGGCCGGATCACCGAGCAGGTATTCAGGGTGTCGCGGGAGATCCAGCGTCCCCCCTCCTCCACGAATTCCGGGAAAGGATTGTCCTCCTCGGGGCGGTTCAGGGAATACTTGAAGCTGGCGTAGGGACCGGGCCGGGTCACCTGCCCGTAGCCACCCTTCTGCCGGTCCATCGGGCCGTCCGCCAGACAGGCCAGCAGCCGCGACAGCACCTCCACGTCGCCGCCGGGATTGTTGCGCACGTCCACGATCAGGTTCGGCTTCGTACAGGAACCCAGGAAACGGCGGATCTCATCCACCTGCGTGTCCAGCATGACGAATTCCTTCACGCCCAGATAGGCGGTAGAATCGTTCAGCTCCCGCATTTCATAGGGCGCTTCGGCCTCGGACCGCCGCATGTTCGTCATCCGCCAGAAATAGATCCTCCGGTAGGTATCGGTGGCGGGATAACGGTTCTTCAGGGAGAAGGGCACGGTCGCCGTCGTCCCGTCGGCGAATTCCAGATCGAATGCAGTCGCGCCCAGCGACCAGTTGATCATGGCACCATACCGGCCCAGCATGACACTCTCCTCCCGGACCATGCTCTCGACCCGGCCGTCATAGCCGTCGATCGCGGCGACCGCACGCGCGGCATAGCTTGCGGCCGGCTCGCCGTTGACGCGGGTGACGACCTTGCCGATGAATTTCTCATATTGCGGCGACGAGGCCAGCAGGACCCGGAGCGTGTCGTCGCAGTACGACAGGAAGACGCCCGGCGAGAGATACTCACGTTTGTCCGGAATCGGATCCTGCTGCAGCGAGACGTGGCTGTCCGGAATCTTTTTCAGGACCTGGCGCAGCAGATAGCGGAAATCGTCTCCCGGATCCATCGGTCCGGCGACGGAGGCTTTCAGCGAATCCACGAAGGCGCGGAACTCCGCCTCGGGAATCTTGTCTTCCAGCGAGGGATAGAGCTCGCAGACGGCTTCCTTGAGCACGTCAAGGTCTTCCCGGATCTTCTCCGCGGGCATCGGGTTCTCGCGGGTCAGCGACGTGGGTTCGACGAAGGTACTCTTCAGGCCGAACGGCTCCATCGGGTCGGAAACCTTGCCCTGCGGCGTCGAGATGTCGATCATCAAGGACGGCGTCCGGAAGCCTTTGTAGGAATAGGCCAGGAAGCCCAGGGTATCTCCGGCGGCAATCTTCTGCCCGGTCTTGAAACGGCGGTCGCCGGTCAGGCCGTGCAGGCTGATTCTCCGCCCGTCCGGAATCCGGATCTCGACGGTTCCGCCGGCATACTTCTTATCGATGCCCTGGCCGAGATCGGCATCCGGAATCGCTTCGTCGAAACAGGAGCCGGCGTCCAGGTTCGAACCGACCACATAGTCCAGCCGGACGAAATAGCTGAGGCCGGCATTGACGATGATTCCATCTGCAGGGCAGATGACGGCATCCCCCTTGTCTCCCCCGACGAACAGGGAACCGAAATTCTGTTCGGTACCGATATATCCCTGCGGCTGGCAGAGAATGTTCTCGCCGGCGGACTTGCCGGCCATCGGCCACTTGAGAGGCTGCGCCTGCGCGTGAAGCGGGAGAAAGAGCGCCGCTGCGAGGAGCAGCGCGGATGCGTGTTTTTCCATCATTGTCCAGAGGTTTTAGATTATCTCAGGCAAAGATAGCACAAAGATCCAGAACTCCTATAAAATTTCGGGGTTTTCGGGAAAAAGAAAAGAGATGACCCGAAGGTCATCTCTTTGTGCGCGGGATGAGAGTCGAACTCACACGTCGCAATTGACACTAGCTCCTGAAACTAGCGCGTCTACCATTTCGCCACCCGCGCTCGAATGGAATGCAAAGATACAACTTTTTGCAAAACTGACAAAAAAATTTGCACCCTCTTTACATCCCATTCTTCCCTTTTCCGGGGAATGGTTATTTGAAGTTTTTCAGCAGTTTCAATTATATCGTGCAAACGTCTGATTGATAGCTGTTTTGTATTCCGGATAGTAGCTGGTCAGCTTCTTCTGCAGCGTCTCCCGGTCCGTCACTTCCGGGCCCAGGACCTGGTAGATCCGGTTGAAAGAAAGCCCCCGGTCCTCCAGCTGGAGGAAAATCTGCGGATGGAACCAGAAGTTCAACCCGAATGCCGGCACGTCCTTGTCTCCGTAGCGTTCCCGGTACAGGACCGTCTGCAGGAAATACGCCCACATCTCCCCGACCTCGCAGTAGCCGTGGTTCTCTTCTGTGCCTATGCCATAGGTAACGAAGCCGGATGAGATGAAAGATTTGATCACGAAGCGGACATAGGCGTTCCAGAAGTCCTTGCCGGCCAGCATGTAGTGGCTCGCGTGCGCGAATTCGTGGACGGCGTCCGCATAGATAGAGGCATAGCTGTCGTGGTCCTTGAGTCCGAGCAGGACATCCGGCAGGAAGAGCTTGACCAGGATGGTGAATTCGCCCAGCAGGCTGTCCAGCTTGCTGCCGTCCACCAGCACGCCCTGCTGCAGCATCGGGGCGCAGCTCGACCGGAAGCCCTGGAGCAGCCAGATGCGCAGGTTGCCGGGCGGCGTCTTGAGGGCGGGAGATTCGCGGGCGCAGCGCTTGTAGAAGTCGTACCCTGCGTTGTTGACCACGCAGCGCGTAAACAGCCGGCGGTCGGAGTCGCGGGTAATCTGCGCATCCAGCCCGCTGGCCTCCCCCTTGCCGAGCGACGAGGTGGAAGCGGGCACCAGCACGAGGTTGACGCCGATGGCGAATCCCGTCGAATTCTTGAAGACCAGGCGGTAGCGGGGCTTGGACGAGAAGCTTCCGGTCATCCTGTAGTAGCCGTTCTCGTCCGTGTAGGCCCGCGCCGACTTGACGAAGGTGTTGCATCGCACGCGCACGCCGCGGACGCCTTCCGGCTCACCGCCCCTGTCCGGGTCCACGACCGTGATGCGCCCGGCCGGGGAGGCAGAGCTGCCGGCCTTGGTGCCGTCCGGGTCCGCCAGCATGCCGGCGTTGCCGGTCAGGCGATACGCTTCCCGCTCGACGGCCGCCCAGTCGACGCCGTCCTCCCCTTTCGTGAGCGACTGGTCCGAAGGGATGTAGCATTCATACAGCACCTCATGGGGGATGTCGTGCGGGAGCACCATGCCCCGGGGTACGGCCGCATACTGCCAGGTAACCTCGCCGTCGGGAATCTCCGGGTCGTGATACCAGTCGCCGTCCCGGACGATTTCGTAGTCCATCGGATGGTCCATCAGGTCCAGCCCCAGCGCCTCCAGACGCGCGAACTGCTTCTCGCCGGAAGGGCGGAAGCGGACATAGGAATGGGTGGCTTCCAGCTCGACGCGCCCCGCCTTGGTCGGATAGACCGCGGAAAGGGCTTTGGTCATGTTGTCCACCGAATAAGGATCGTCAAGCTGCCGCCCGAGCACGATCATGTCGTGTCCGGGCGCACCTTCGGGAGAGTCGCCGCCCCGGCCGGGATCGAGGCCCCGGTCCGTGCAGCAGACGGCCAGGACGGCCGTCAGGAATAATACTGTCAACCTTTTCATGAGCATGTGTTTTTCTCATCGGCAAAGGTCGAAAAGGCGATCCGTTTTATGGGTCGGTTAAACGTTTAATTCAACAAAAAACCCCGTGCGCAAGCGCACAGGGTCGATTTTGGCGGTCCTCCGGACCGAAAGAATCATACAGAATCAGAAGAAACTGACCGTTTTTTGTTCGATTGCGCTCATCAGGCTGTTGCCCAGACGGCTCACGCCGAAGCGGAAGTAGTCCTTGTTGAGCCAGTCCGCGCCCAGGATCGAGGCGCCGATGCAGTAGTAGAGCAGGGCGTCCTGGTCGTTGGAGATGCCGCCGGCGGCCTTGAAGCCCACCTTGCGGCCCGTCTTGGCATAGAAGGCCTTGATGCACTCGCACATCACGTAAGCGGCCATCGGGGTGGCGTTGACCTCGACCTTGCCGGTCGACGTCTTGATGAAATCGGCGCCGGCTTCCATCGCCAGGAAGGAAGCCCGGGCGATGCGCTCCGGCGTCGCCAGCAGGCCGGTCTCGAGGATGACCTTGAGCACGACCTTGCGGCCCTGCTTCGCGGCCTCCGCGTCAATCGCGGCACGCATCTCCTCGATCTCGCGGCTGGCGGCGGCATAATCCTCAGCCAGGAAGGCGTTGAGAGCCAGAACGATATCCACCTCGTCCGCGCCACCGCGGACAGCCAGGACGCACTCCTGCACCTTGACTTCCAGGAAGCTCTGGGCGGAGGGGAAGCAGCTGGCCACCGTGGTCACATGGAGTTCGGGGCTGCAGCGACGGTCGCGGACGACGGTCGCGAAATTGGGATAGACGCAGATCGAAGCGGGCAGCGGGTAGCTCGGATATTCCTGCGTGAGGCGGGTCACCTTGTCCACCAGCTTGCACACGGACTCGACCGTGTCATTGCTCTTGAGCGTGGTCAGATCCATCAGCGAGAAGCACTTCTTGAGCACTTCCGGGCTGGCCATGGCATTCCGGTCGGCGGCAATGGCCTGAATCCGGGAAGCTATCGCCTCCTCGGCGGGGGTGTAGCCGTATTTCTGCAAATAGTCCATAGAAATTATTGCTTGGTTATTTCATCTTCTGATTGGATTTCCATGACGCGTCCGCCTTTGCGCCCGACAAGCTTGAGCCTCCGCCCGGCGCTCCGCTGCAGGGAATCCGCGGAGGCGGCGACTTCGGGCAGCAGGACGCTTCCTCCCCGCTCCGGCTTTCCGGGCAGGCCATCGGACAGGGGCCAGCTGTCCACAGCGGCCCAGCGCAGCGAATCCGTCGAGAAGTCCTTCCGCACATAGCCTCTGCGGAATGCATTGAGCTCGATCTCGCGGGCCGTCGCCTCATCGGCTTCCTGCTGCATCCGGTCGCCTTCCTTGCGCAGGCGCTCCGCAGCGCGGTCCAGGATCTTGGAATAAGCTTCCGGGTGGTCCAGATAGTAGTGGACCGTCCGGTCATAATCCTCGAACGTGTAGCCGTAGCGGCGGAAGATCTGGTCGAAGAACAGGGTCGTGTCGGCAATCTTCCGGCCATCCGGATTGTCACGCACCCACTGGTCCGCCAGGTACATGTCCTGGTAGATGTGCGTGAGCTTGTCGGCGGGAATCACACGGGAGCGCCGGCCGCAGCCGCAAAGCATTGCGAGCACGGCCAGGAGCACCACGATATGCGCCCTCCGGAGCCGCATCCTTTACCTGAGCTGTGCGCCGAAATCTTTCTGGAACGTAGTAAGCAGGCGCTCCATCACGCGCTCCGTATCCTGGTCCGTGAGCGTGCGCTCCGGGTCCTGGATGACGAAGCTCAGGGCATACTGCTTCTTGCCGGCAGGGATCTTGTCCCCGCGGTAGACGTCGAACAGGCCCACCTGGCGCAGGAGTTTCTTCGCCTGCTTGAAGGCGGCGGCCCGCAGGTCGGCGTAGCTGACGCTCTCGTCGAGCAGCAGGGCGAGGTCGCGGCGGACGGCCGGGAACTTGGGCAGCTCGCTGAAGGCGACTTTGTCACGCTTGACGAGCGCAAAGAGCGCCGGCCAGTCGATCTCGGCGGCGAACACGGGCTGCTTGACGCCGAACTTGCGCGCGAGCGCAGGATTGACGGTGCCCATCACGGCCACGGTCTGGCCCTTGCCGGGCAGCTGGTAGACCATGCCCTCGGAGAAGATGTCTGCGGGAGCCGGGGCGGTCCAGAGCTGGTCCAGGTCGGCGCCATAGCGCCGCAGGAGCAGGTCGAGATAGCCCTTGAGCTGGAAGTAGTCGCTCTTCGCAGGCTCCTGGCGCCAGGATTTCTCCGGCGTACCGGTCATCATCAGCGTGAAGCAGGTATGCTCCTCGTAGCCTTCGAGGGTCTCGCCCGGCTTGTCGGCCAGACGGCGGTAGACGCTGCCGTATTCGAAAGTGCGCATCGCGGAAATCTGGCGGTTGACGTTGTAGGCGATCACCTCCAGGCCGCCCGGAATCAGGGACTGGCGCATGACGTTCAGGTCCTGGCTGAGCGGGTTGACGATCTGCACGCTGTTGGCGGCGGGGAAGGTCTTGAGGCCGTTATAGTAGTCTCCCTTGGTCAGGGAATTGTTCATGATCTCGACGAAACCGTTGGCCGCCAGGAAGTTGGAGACAGCGTTGCGCACGGCTTCGGGGTCCGGCTTCGGGGTGGCGCACACCGACATCTTCATGTGCTGCGGGAGCGCGATGTTGTCATAGCCGTAGACGCGGAGGATCTCCTCCACCACGTCGCACTCGCGGTACACGTCCACCATGTAGGACGGCGCGGCGACGACGGCCCCGCCGGGACGCTTCTCGAGGAAGTCGTAGCCCAGCCAGGTCAGGATGTTCTCCATCTTGTCGTGGCCGATCGCCTGGCCGGCGAAACGCTCGATGCGGTCGTAGTCCAGCTCGATCTGCTTGCGCCCGATCGGGTTGGGATAGGACTCGCGGATCTTGCCCACGACCTCGCCGCCGGCGCACTCCTGGATCAGGAGCACGGCGCGCTTGAGGGCGTAGATGGGAATCTGCGGGTCGGCGCCGCGCTCGTAGCGGAACGAGGCGTCGGTCTGCAGGGTCTGGCTCTTGGAGGTCTTGCGGATGGAGGCGGGATCGAAATAGGCGCTCTCCACGAACACGTCCGTGGTGGACTCGGTCACACCGCTGTCCTCGCCGCCGAACACGCCCGCGATGCACATCGGGACCTTCTCGTCGGCGATCACCATGTCGCGGGCGCTGAGCTTGCGCTCCACGCCGTCGAGCGTGCGGATCAGCTCGCCTTCGGCGGCGCGGCGCACCACCACGTGGCCGCCGATCTTGCCGGCGTCGAAGGTGTGGAGCGGCTGCCCGAGCTCGAAGAGCACGAAGTTGGAGATATCCACGATATTGTTGATCGGGCGCAGCCCGATGCTCATCAGATGCTTCTGGAGCCATTCCGGAGACGGCCCGACCTTCACGCCCTTGACGGTAATGCCCGTGTAGCGCGGGGCGCCTTCGCTGTCGCGCACCTCGATCTGGACGCCCTCGCCGGCGCCTTCGCGGAAGGCGTCCACGGAAGGCTTGACCAGCTCGCAGGGGCGGTCGTTGAGCTTGAGCCAGGCGTACAGGTCGCGGGCCACGCCCCAGTGGGAGGCCGCATCGATGCGGTTGGCCGTGATCTCATACTCGATCACCGCCTCCGTGCCCAGGTGGAGGTATTCCTTGGCCGGCGTGCCGACCACGGCGTCCGCCGGGAGGACCATGATGCCCTCGTGGCTCTCGCCGATGCCGAGTTCGTCCTCGGCGCAGATCATGCCGAACGACTCCACGCCGCGGATCTTGGATTTCTTGATCTTGAAATCACCGGGCAGCACCGTGCCGAGCTGGGCGAAGAGGACCTTCTGGCCGGCGGCCACGTTGGGAGCGCCGCACACGACGGTCAGCGGCTCACCCGCGCCGGCGTTGACGGTGGTGATGTGGAGATGGTCGGAATCCGGGTGCGCCTCGCAGGTCAACACCTCGGCCACCACAACCCCGGCAAGTCCGCCCGGGATCTGTTCCTGCTCCTCCACGCCGTCGACTTCGATGCCGATCGCGGTCATCGCGTCCGCCACTTCCTGCGGGGTCAGGTCGCACTTCAAATACTCCTTGAGCCAATTGTAACTGAGCTTCATATCTTAGTCTTTTTATCTATTTCAAATCTTCCGGAGCAAACAGCTGCTCCACGAATTCCTGCTTGTTGAACACCTTGAGGTCGTCGATCCCCTCGCCCACGCCGATGAACTTGACCGGGATGTGGAACTGGTCGGACACGCCCACCACTACGCCGCCCTTGGCGGTGCCGTCGAGCTTGGTGACGGTCAGGGAGGTGATGTCGGTGGCCCGGGCGAACTCCTTCGCCTGCGCGAAGGCGTTCTGGCCCGTGGAGGCGTCCAGGACCAGCATCACGTCGTGCGGCCCGTCGGGGACCACCTTGCGGACGACGTTGCGGATCTTGGTCAGCTCGTTCATCAGGTCGATGCGGTTGTGCAGGCGGCCGGCCGTGTCGATGATCGCCACGTCGGCGCCGCGCGCCACTGCCGCCTGGGCGGTGTCATACGCCACGGAGGCAGGGTCGGAGCCCATCGCCTGCTTGACGATGTCCACGCCCGCGCGCCCGGCCCAGATGGTGAGCTGGTCCACCGCCGCGGCGCGGAACGTGTCCGCCGCGCCCAGCAGGACCTTCTTGCCCTGGCGGGCCAGCAGCGCGGCCAGTTTGCCGATGGTCGTGGTCTTGCCCACGCCGTTCACGCCGACCACCAGGATGACATACGGCTTCTTGCTGAAGTCGAACGGTTCCACGCTCTCGCCCACCAGGGCCCCGATCTCCTCGCGGAGCAGGCCCACCAGCTCGTCGAAGGACACGAACTTATCCCGCTCGACGCGCTCCTCCAGGTTGTCGATGATCTTCAAGGTCGTATCGACCCCCATGTCCGACTCGACCAGAGCCTCCTCGATCGCGTCGAGCGTGTCGTCATCCACCCTCGACTTGCCGATCACGGCCCGTGAAATCCGTTGAAAGAAACTTAATGCCATAGCTTACAAAGATAACAATTATTATGCAAATAAAGAGGGATTCCGCGATGGCGGAACCCCTCTTTATCAGTATAGAGGAGAAAATTATTTCTTGCTGGCGAAATAATCCTTGGCCTTCTCGGCCTCGACGAGCTGCTCAGCGAAAACGTAAGCGCCGGTCTTCGGGGATTTCTCCATGCGGATGCACTTGACCATGCTCTTGGCACCGGCCTTGGCTGCGAAGGTAGCAACTGCTTTCTTTGCCATAATCTAATCTCCTTTAATTATTTGATTTCACGATGGACCGTGACCTTGCCGAGGTAAGGGTTGAACTTCTTGCGCTCGAGACGGTCCGGGGTGTTCTTCTTGTTCTTGGTAGTGATGTAACGGGACATGCCGGGCACGCCGCTGGCTTTCTGCTCCGTGCACTCAAGGATGACCTGCACCCTGTTTCCTTTTGCTTTCTTTGCCATAGTCTGAAAATTTAAACAAGGTTAATCAAGCCTTTCTTCTTAGCATCGCGAAGCGTAGCCTCGAGGCCGTTCTTCTCGATGATCCGCATACCCTTGCAAGATACCTTGAGGGTCACATATCTCTGCTCCTCCTCGCTCCAGAACCGCTTGTTCTTCAGATTGAGGGAGAAGTCGCGCTTGGTGCGCAGCTTGGAATGGGCAACGTTGTTGCCTTTCATTCTCTTCCTTCCGGTGATTTGACAAACTTTTGCCATGGTTTTATCTTTTTATTCTTTTTTACTACTGGAACGGGGTGCAAATATCGCTTTTAATTTTCTGATTTCCAAATCGAAACCTAGAGAAACTTCAGGAATCTGCGCCACCGGATATTGTGGGGGAACCGCTTTTCTCTGTCGAGCGAGAGCCAGATCACGGCCGGTCGGCCGGCGATGTGGTCCTCGGGGACAAAGCCGAAATATCGGGAATCCGAGGAATCGTGACGGTTGTCACCCATCATGAAGTAATAATCCTGCTTGAATGTGTAGGAGCCCTCGCGGAGAGCCTGCTCCAGGTCGCCACCTTCGTAGGTCGTGATAATCCGCTTGTAGAGCGCCACGTTGTCCTGCGTGAGCGGGACGGTCGCCCCCTTGCGGGGAATCCACAACGGTCCGAAGAAGTCCCTGGTCCAGCCGGAGTCCTGCGTGAAGGGGAAAATATCCAGCGCACAGGCTTTCGGGTCGGTGTCGAGGCGGAGCGCAACGCTTTGCACGATGGGGAGCTTCCGCACTTCTTCCAACTTCTCTTCCGTCAGCAGAAGGACCTGATAGCCGGGCAGGGTCGGATCGAAATACGCCTTGGAAGGCGCGATGTCGAGCTTCTCCAACATCTTGGCGTTCAGCTTGTGTCCGTCGGTGCGGACCTGATAGCTGTACTGCACGCCCGGGTAGACCGGTTGCTTCTCGCCATTGACCCACACCAGGCCGTCCCGGACTTCCAGGGTGTCCCCGGGAATCGCGACACAACGCTTCACGTAGAAGTCCTTCTTGTCCACGGGGCGGGTGATGATTCCACCCATCCGGGCCACGGACTCCTTGCCGAGCCTGCGGACGTACGCGTAGTAGTCTCCCTGCGGATCGTTGCGGAGGACGGTGTCCCCGTTGGGGTAACCGAACACCACGTAATCTCCACGCTTGACATGGCGGAATCCTTTCAGGCGACGATACTTGTTCTGGATGAGGGTCGAATAGGACTTCTTCCCGAAGATCGTATTGTGCGTGAAGGGAACCGTCAGCGGCGTCTGGGGGACGCGGGGGCCAAAGGCCAGTTTGCTGACAAAGAGCTGGTCTCCAGTATAAAGACTGGACTCCATCGAGGAGGAAGGAATCTTGAACGCCTGGAAGAAGAAGATGTTGATGAAGGTGACGACGATGACGGCGAAAATGACGGCGTCAAGCCATTCGTTCCATCCACTGTGCTTCTCTCCCTCCTTGTAGCGTTTCTTCCAGAAATTCCAATGGACCTTGCGGGTGATGAAGATATCGAAGATAACCCCGAGACCCAGCAGCCACCAGAAATTTCCGAGCCAGATCACCCAAACCAGATAGAGCAAAGCCCAAAAGATGAACTTCGTCCATTTGTTCTGAGTAAAATCCTTCCAGCTCACTTTTTACACAATTATTTTACAGAATTGATGATAGCTTCGAACGCCTGCGGGTTGTTCATCGCGAGGTCGGCGAGGACCTTGCGGTTCAGCCCGATGTTCTGGGCGTTCAGCTTGCCCATGAACTGGGAGTAGGACATACCGTACTGGCGGGCGGCAGCGTTGATACGCTGGATCCAGAGAGCGCGGAAATTGCGCTTCTTGGCCTTGCGGTCACGGTATGCATAGGTCAAACCTTTCTCGTAGGTGTTTTTGGCTACGGTCCAAACATTCTTCCGTGCAAGGAAGTTACCGCGGGTTCTCTTGAGAATCTTCTTGCGGCGCGCCCTGGAGGCGACTGAGTTGACTGATCTAGGCATAATTCAATACTTTTAGAGAACCAACATTTCTTTTACGCGCACGTAATCAGCCTTCTCGAGGAGGGCGAAGTGATCCAGGTTGCGCTTGCGCTTCTTGGTTTTCTTGGTGAGGATGTGGCTGTGGTAAGCATGCTTCCTCTTGATCTTTCCCGATCCGGTAAGCGTGAAGCGCTTTTTGGCACCGGAGTTGGTTTTAAGCTTTGCCATTGTTTTAAATAATTAATTGTTAATACTATATGATCCCTACTTTTTCTTGGTAGGAGCAATCATCATCGTCATTCGCTTGCCTTCCAGAACCGGCATGTTCTCCGCGCGGCCGAACTCTTCCAGCTCGACGGCGAAACGGAGCAACTGCTTCTCGCCCTGGTCCTTGAACATGATCGAACGTCCGCGGAAGAAGATCGTGGCCTTCACCTTGGAGCCCTCCTGGAGGAACTCCTGGGCGTGCTTGAGCTTGAACTGGAAATCGTGCTCGTCCGTGTTGGGGCCGAAGCGGATCTCCTTGATCACGACCTTGGCGGCGTTCGCCTTCATCTCCTTGGCCTTCTTCTTGCGCTGATACAGGAACTTCTGGTAGTCCAGGATCCGGCACACGGGAGGATCGGCTTTGCCGCTGATCTCGACCAGGTCCAGCTCCAGCTCATCCGCCATCTGGCGTGCCTTAGCAATCGGATACACCCCCTGCTCAGGGATGTTCTCTCCGACCAGACGCACCTGCGAGGCAGTGATCTGTTCGTTGATGTTCAGCTCATTCTCGTCACGCTTCTGCATCTGACGAGGATCGGGTTTCCGACCACCCGGTTTGAAGCCCGAGGGCTTCGGTCTGTAAGGTCCGGCGATAGTTAAATCCTCCTAATTTTTAAGTTCTTCAGCTTCCGCTGCTTTAATATACTCCACGAACTGCTCAGCCGACATGGAGCCCTGGTCGACACCCTCCCTGCGGACAGAGACGGTACCTTCCGTGGCTTCCTTCTCGCCGACAATGGCAATCACAGGCACCCTGAGGAGGGAAATCTCCCGGATTCTCTTGCCAAGCGTCTCGTTGCGAGCGTCTATGGAAGCGCGAATTTCGGAATTTTTCAGCAATTCGCAAACTTTTTCAGCATATTCTTCATATTTTTCGCTGATTGGCAGCACCTTAACCTGATCCGGCGAGAGCCAGACGGGCAGGTGACCGGCCGTGTGCTCGAGCACGACGGCGGTGAAACGCTCCATCGAACCGAAGGGTGCGCGGTGGATCATCACCGGGCGTTTCTTGCTGCCGTCGGCGTCCGTGAACTCCAGCTCGAAGCGCTCCGGGAGGTTGTAGTCCACCTGGATGGTGCCGAGCTGCCAGCGGCGGCCGATGGCGTCCTTGACCATGAAGTCGAGCTTCGGGCCGTAGAAAGCGGCCTCGCCCTTCTCAACCACGGTCTTGAGACCTTTCTTGGCAGCGGCGTCGATAATGGCCTTCTCGGCCTTCTCCCAGTTCTCGTCGGTGCCGATATATTTCTCCTTGTTGTCCGGATCGCGCAGGGAGACCTGCGCCATGTAATCCGTCATGTTGAGCGTCTTGAACACATAGAGGATCAGGTCGATGACCTTCTCGAACTCCTCCTGGAGCTGGTCCGGGCGGCAGAAGAGGTGGGCGTCGTCCTGGGTGAAGCCGCGGACGCGGGTCAGGCCGTGCAGCTCGCCGCTCTGCTCGTAGCGATAGACCGTGCCGAATTCGGCGAAGCGCAGCGGCAGGTCGCGGTAGGAGCGCGGGCTGCTGCGGAAGATCTCGCAGTGGTGCGGGCAGTTCATCGGCTTGAGCATATACTCCTCACCCTCCTGCGGGGTGTGGATCGGCTGGAAGGAGTCCTTGCCGTACTTGGCGTAGTGGCCGGAGGTCACGTAGAGGTCCTTGCTGCCGATGTGCGGCGTGACGACGGGCAGGTAGCCCAGCTCAGCCTGCTTCTTGCGCAGGAAGTTCTCCAGGATGTTGCGCATCACGGCGCCGCGGGGCAGCCACAGCGGCAGGCCGAGGCCCACGCGGTTGGAGAAGGTGAAGAGTTCCATCTCCTTGCCCAGCTTGCGGTGGTCGCGCTTCTTGGCCTCCTCCATCATCTGGAGATATTCGTCGAGCATGCTCTTCTTGGGGAAGGTGACGCCGTAGATACGGGTCAGCTGCTCGCGGTTCTGGTCGCCCTTCCAGTAGGCGCCGGCGATGGCGGTCAGCTTGACGGCCTTGATGTCGTCGACGTGCTTGACGTGCGGGCCGCGGCACAGGTCGGTGAAGGCGCCGTTCGTGTAGAACGTGATCTTGCCGTCCTCGAGGTCCTGGATGAGCTCGCACTTGTACTGGTCGCCCTTCTTCTTGAAATAGTCCATCGCATCCGCCTTGGACACCTCCTTGCGCTCGAACGTCTCCTTAGTTCGCGCCAGCTCGATCATCTTGTCCTCAATCGCCTTGAGGTCGGACTCGGAAATCTGCCGGTCGCCCAGGTCCACGTCGTAGTAGAAACCGACCTCGACGGCCGGTCCCACACCGAACTTGACGCCCGGGTAGAGCGCTTCAAGCGCCTCCGCCATCAGGTGGGCGGAAGAGTGCCAGAAGATGTGTTTTGCCTCCTCGTCCTCCCAGGGACGGATGGAGCCATCGGTGAATGCAATCGTCAACATATCGTCAAATCATTATTTAAGCCTACAAAGATAGCAATATTTTTTTGTATCTTTGTGTGGTATGAATGAGAAGAATACAATTTGGGAGCGTGCCGGCAAGGCCGGTCTGGTCCTCGGAGGCATTTCCATCCTCTACATGCTTATCACGGCGCTGACCAAGAAGCTTGCCGTGGACGGTCCGTCTTTCATCCTCGGCCTGTTCAACTTTCTTCTCTGGGTTGCCAAGCTTGTCGGCTGCGTCTACCTGATGCGTTTCTTCATTCTCCGCTTCGCGGGCGAGCAACCCGAGGCGGACCGCTCGCGCGCGCTCAATTTCGGCGTGCTGACGGCATTCCTGTCCGCCCTGCTGTATTCCGGTGTCAGCTTTGCGTACACGAGCTTCATCGCGCCGGACATGTACACGGAGGCCATCAGCCTCTTGCAGGACAACCCCATGATGGATTCCAACATGCTTGCCGCCCTGGACGAGATAGCACCGAAGATGCCGGTCTATACCTTCTTCGGCAACCTGATCTACTGTTTCCTCTTCGGCACCATCCTGGCCGCCATCTTCTCCAACCGCGTCGCGCCGAAGAATCCTTTTGCTGAATAATCTTTTCCTATGGATATATCCGTCATCATCCCCGCTTTCAACGAATGCGAGTCCCTGCCCGAGCTGTCCGCCTGGATCGCCCGCGTGATGCAGGGACACGGCTACAGCTACGAAGTGGTCTTTGTCGATGACGGCAGCACGGACGCGACCTGGGAGACGGTCCGGCAGCTCAGCGCCGCCGACGACCGCATCCACGGGATCCGCTTCCGGCGCAATTACGGCAAGTCCGCCGCGCTCTACTGCGGTTTCGAGCGGGCGCAGGGCGAGGTCGTCTTCACGATGGACGCCGACCTGCAGGACTCTCCAGAGGAGATTCCCGAGATGTATCGGATGATTGTGGAGCAGGGCTATGACCTAGTCTCCGGCTGGAAGCAGCACCGCAAGGACAATGCCCTGACCAAGAACATCCCGTCCAAGCTCTACAACGCCACGGCCCGCTGGATCACCGGCCTCAAGCTGCACGACATGAACTGCGGCCTGAAGGCCTACCGCAAGGAAGTGGTCAAGAGCATCGAGGTCTATGGGGAGATGCACCGCTACATCCCCTACCTCGCCAAGAATGCCGGCTACACCCGGATTACGGAGAAGCCGGTCCACCACGAGAAGCGCAAATACGGCAAGAGCAAGTTCGGGATGAACCGTTTCGTCAACGGTTTCCTGGACCTGCAGACGCTCTGGTTCCTGACGCGCTTCGGCCGCGATCCGATGCATTTCTTCGGCTACAGCGGCCTCTTCATGTTCTTCGTGGGTTTCGTGATGACCGTCTGGATCATCGTCGCCAAGCTGGTGCACCAGGCCCAAGGCCTGAAATTCCGCGCCGTCACCGACCAGCCGCTCTTCTATCTGGCCCTGGTCGCCGTCGTCCTCGGTGTCATGCTCTTCCTCGCCGGTTTCCTCGGCGAGATGATCGCCCGCTCCAAGGCCGACCGCAACCGCTACAACATCTCCGACGAACTCTAATCCACTATTCAATTAGCAGCCACTTTCCGGCAGCGGCAGTCGCCACCGGAAGGCGTAGCCACCCTCGGCTCGTTAGAGGGAGGGGCCCGACGGATACAAGTTATCGCGAAGCGATGACGCCGTAGACGTTGGGAGGGATGGAGTGGAGCGCAGCGGAACGGAACCTTCCGGTGGCGAGCTGCCGTGCCGGAAAAATATGATAAATAGGGCGATAGCCCGAAATGAAGAATGCCCGGCTGACATTGTCAGTCGGGCATTCCGAAAAGCGGCAGCGGCCTACTCTCCCACCTGGTGGGGCAGTACCATCGGCGCTGGTGCGTTTAACTTCTCTGTTCGGGATGGGAAGAGGTGGTTCCACACCGCTATAACCGCCGCAGTATATTACTTGAGAGAGATACACGCAATCTGTTTCAATTGCTCCCGGTGAAGAAATCTGGCTACTCAAAAGATTTCGGGCGATTAGTACAGGTCGACTGAACACATTGCTGTGCTTACATCTCCTGCCTATCAACGTGGTAGTCTCCCACGACCCTATAAGGAAGTCTCATCTTGAAGACGGCTTCGCGCTTAGATGCTTTCAGCGCTTATCCTGACCGAACGTGGATACCCGGCGGTGCAGCTGGCGCCACAACCGGTATACCAGAGGTTCGTCCGACCCGGTCCTCTCGTACTAAGGTCAGACCTTCTCAAACTTCTAACGCCCACAACAGATAGAGACCGAACTGTCTCACGACGTTCTGAACCCAGCTCGCGTGCCACTTTAATCGGCGAACAGCCGAACCCTTGGAACCTGCTCCAGCCCCAGGACGTGACGAGCCGACATCGAGGTGCCAAACCGCTCCGTCGATTTGAGCTCTTGGGAGCGATCAGCCTGTTATCCCCGGAGTACCTTTTATCCTATGAGCGATGGCCCTCCCATGAGGAACCACCGGATCACTTTGCCCTACTTTCGTACCTGCTCGACTTGTTTGTCTCCCAGTCAAGCCCGCTTATGCCACTGCACTCTCCGCGCGGTTACCATTCGCGCTGAGCGGACCTTGGGAAGCCTCCGTTACTCTTTTGGAGGCGACCACCCCAGTCAAACTACCCACCAAGCGGTGTCCCACTCTCGTGGTTAGGCCCCGGGCGAGCAAAGGGTGGTATTTCAATGGCGACTCCACAGTTACTAGCGTCCCTGCTTCACAGTCTCCCACCTATGCTACACATCACTCGTCCAAGACCAGCGCTAAGCTATAGTAAAGGTTCACGGGGTCTTTTCGTCCCGTTGCGGGTAGGCGGCATCTTCACCGCCACTACAATTTCACCGAGCTCACGGCTGAGACAGTACCCAGATCGTTACACCATTCGTGCAGGTCGGAACTTACCCGACAAGGAATTTCGCTACCTTAGGACCGTTATAGTTACGGCCGCCGTTTACCGGGGCTTCGATTCAGACCTTCGCTTGCGCTAAGCCCCCCTCTTAACCTTCCGGCACCGGGCAGGTGTCAGGCCATATTCGTCATCTTAACGATTTAGCATAGCCATGTGTTTTTGGTAAACAGTCGCCTGGGCCATTTCTCTGCGCCCTGTCGCCAGGGTCCGCTTCTCCCGAAGTTACGCGGTCAATTTGCCTAGTTCCTTAGCCGTGATTCACTCGAGCACCTGAGGATTCTCTCCTCACCCACCTGTGTCGGTTTACGGTACGGGTCGTATTGCGCTTAGCGATAGAATGATTTTCTTGCGAGCTTGATTACCTGCGCTGTCCGTTCCTCCGAAGATTCACGGTACTGTCGGCTTTCAGTTTCCCTACGGCCTTCAACGTGGACATTTCCGTTGCCACGCGGCAGTGTCACTCCTCGGTCTCATCCTATCCTGCAACACGAGTACTGGAATATTAACCAGTTCGCCATCAGGTTCGCCTCTCGGCTGCCCCTTAGGTCCCGACTAACCCTGATCCGTTTAACGTTGTTCAGGAAACCTTGGGTTTTCGGTGTGAATATTTCTATATTCATTATCGTTACTTATGCCTACATTTTCTTTTCCAGACGCTCCAGCAGACCTCACGGTCCACCTTCGACGCTGACTGGAATGCTCCCCTACCACGCAATGCGAAATTGCGTCCTTAGCTTCGGCGACAGTTTTTATGCCCGGTCATCATCCACGCATCACCGCTCGACTAGTGAGCTGTTACGCACTCTTTGAATGAATAGCTGCTTCCAAGCTAACATCCTAGCTGTCTTAGCGGTGTCACTTCGTTTCGTCTCAACTTAAACTGCTCTTGGGGGCCTTAGCTGAAGGTCTGGGCTCTTACCCTTTCGCCGACGGATATTAGCACCCGACGACTCACTCCCGTCCTTTAATCTTCGCGCATTCGGAGTTTATCAGAAATCGATAGGCGATGAAGCCCTCTTTTCCTATCAGTCGCTCTACCTCACGAAGACACAGACGAGGCTGTCCCTAAAGACATTTCGGGGAGTACGAGCTATCTCCCAGTTTGATTGGCCTTTCACTCCTACCCACAGCTCATCCAAGCCCTTTTCAACGGAAACTGGTTCGGGCCTCCAGTGCCTGTTACGGCACCTTCACCCTGGCCATGGGTAGATCACTAGGTTTCGCGTCTGCTCCCGATGACTGAACGCCCTGTTCAGACTCGCTCTCGCTCCGGCTTACGTCCCTGAAGGACTTAACCTCGCCATCGAGAAGCAACTCGTAGGCTCATTATGCAAAAGGCACGCCGTCGTCCTTTCGGACTCCGACCGCTTGTAAACGAACGGTTTCAGGTTCTATTTCACTCCCCTGTTCGGGGTGCTTCCCACCTTTCCCTCACGGTACTGGTCCACTATCGGTCTTCCGGTTATATTTAGCCTTGCGGCATGGTCGCCGCAGATTCAGACAGGATTCCACGTGTCCCGCCCTACTCAGGTGCCACCATCGATCATGCCCCGTTACCTGTACGGGCCTTTCACCCTCTTTGGACTGACTTTCCAGACAGTTCCAGTTCCTAGCATAATCTTTAGAGGTGGTCCTACAACCCCGACATCGCCGTAACGATACCGGTTTAGGCTCTTCCCATTTCGATCGCCACTACTTTGGGAATCGATATTTCTTTCTTTTCCTGCAGGTACTAAGATGTTTCAGTTCCCTGCGTCAGCGCCAACTAATCGTTGGTGACTGGCCTTCAACCAGCCGGGTTACCCCATTCGGACATCTCCGGATCAATTCCTGTTTGCAGATCCCCGGAGCTTTTCGCAGCTTACCACGTCCTTCATCGCTTCCGGAAGCCAAGGCATCCTCCGTTCGCTCTTGTTCTCTTTCTCGTACTTATAAGTGAATCATTTGCGACATTTACGTCTCAAATATTACTCGTTTTGCCTT